>JAEURF010000292.1 GCA_016789205.1 Anaerolineales bacterium | reverse complement strand
GGGTCATTCGGTTGTACTACTTGCGCCACAATATGCGGAAATTCCATTTCTAATAATGAAGTGACACGATTCGCTCCATCCAAAACCATATACCGATTCGAGCCATCTGTTAATGGCATCACAATCGGCGGATTACGCATAATCCCCGCCGCGCGAAGTTTTTCAATTAATGGCAAACTTCTTTGCATGTCATGGTCTTCATGCAAAATGAGGCTATCAATCGGTAAAATTTTGAGCGTTGGTAGAGTAGTTATCATTAAAAATAAGATACCTTATTCATTAAGTTAAGAAATCTTTGCCACAGAGAACGCAGAGTTTAATGAGATTTTTTTAAAGACTAAACACGAATTTCGCGAAAAAGCGAATGACTCGAAGAGAGAAAATAAATTTCGTGTAATTCGCCTTTTTGCGCTTTTCGCATTAAGTTTTTCAAATTTTAGAAAACAATCTTCTCTCTTTCTTCTTTTCTCATTTTCCTCTGTGAACTCTGTGGCTAAACTATTATCCATTCTTACGTTGAAACTCTTTCAAGAAATTCACCAACATATTCACACTATCAATCGTCACCGCATTATATAAAGAAGCGCGCATCCCACCCACTGACCTGTGACCTTTCAACCCGATAATGCCTGCTTTCTTGGCTTCTTTCGCGCATAACTCTTCCAACTCTTCACTCGGCAAACGGAAAGGAATATTCATCAAAGAACGTGCTTCAGGTTTGGCATGTCCAGTATAAAAACCGCCACTTTCATCAATAGCTTTATACAACAAATCAGATTTTGCTCGATTCATTTTTTCAATTGCAGAAAGTCCGCCAACTTTCTTTGCCCATTTGAAAACCAAACCAATCATATAAATTGAAAAGCAAGGTGGCGTATTGTGCATAGAGCCACTCTCTGCCTGAATTTTATAATCCAACATCACTGGCATGTTTGCAGGCACGCGCTCTAACATATCATCTCGCAAAATCACAACCGTTACACCAGCAGGTCCAGCATTTTTTTGTGCACCGGCATACATCAACGCATACTTTGTTATGTCAACTGGATGGCTAATAAAATCAGATGATGCATCACAAAATAAAGGTACGCCATCTGGCGGAGTTGGTTCATTAAAAAATTCCACACCATGAATCGTTTCATTCGATGTGAAATGTAAATACGCCGCTTTCGGGTCAAGGTCTAAACTTGTCGGTAAAGTTTTGAATCCCTCATTTTCGGTGTTCGCCGCCAAACGCACAGTTCCCAACTTTTTAGATTCTTTTACAGCCGTCTTACTCCATGTACCCGTCACAACATAATCTGCTGATGCGCCCACTGGTCTCAAATTCATCGGCACCATTGCGAATTGTAAAGATGCCCCACCTTGTAAAAATAGTATTTTATAATTGGATGGAATTCCAATCAACTCGCGCAAATCGGCTTCGGCAGTTTGAATCACTTCATCAAATTCTTTCGAACGATGACTCATCTCCATCACCGACATACCCGTGCCTTTGAAATCCAATAACTCGGTTTGGGCTTGTTGCAACACTTCTAACGGCAAAGCCCCCGGACCTGCATTCATATTATGGCTTCGATATAATTCAGACATTGAAATACTCCTAATAAGATAATGACTTACCGCCTCTGACGACGGGGAAAATTGATTCTAGTTGTCTAACATTTTCTTTCATTTGATTATACTGTTCCTTCAACAAATTTTATCAAAATAATTGACAAACCCTATCGCCATGATAGAATAACGCCTTGTCTGAATCATCCCGTAGGGATGATAAGATTATAGAAAATCACATCTAATAAAAATAAATCCCAAAGGGATGACATAGAATTAAAAATTATGACACCCCTTCAGGGTTCGCATATCATCTCACCAAATTCTCCTTCGGAGTTGTCATTAAGGATTATTAAATGAAAATTATTATCTGCGACAAAATGGAAAAAGAATACATTGAACAAATGCGTGCATCAGGGTTAACCGTTGATGTGCGTGATGATATTTCACCTGAAGAATTAATCACCGTTTTACCAAATTATGACGGCATGGTGGTCAGGTCAAGGACGAAGGTGAGAAAAAATTTGATAGATGCATGTCCCAACTTGAAAGTCATAGTAAGAGGCGGGGTTGGACTCGATACGATTGATTATGAATACGCTCAATCCAAAAATATCAAAGTCATGAACACACCTTTAGCTAGTTCCGCATCGGTAGCAGAATTGGCAATTGGATATATGTTTATGTTAGCAAGGTCGTTGTATAAAGCAAGCGCTTCAATGAAAGCAGAAACGTGGGATAAGAAAAGTTTTGA
>JAEURF010000291.1 GCA_016789205.1 Anaerolineales bacterium | reverse complement strand
CACCGCCGAAATGTATGCAGATGGTCATGCTGAAGAATTATTAGGTCAAGCGATTCGAGAATCAAAAATACAACGTGAGAGTTTATTCATTACATCAAAAGTCATGCCATCCCATTTACGTTATGAGGATGTGCTTCGTTCCTGCGAAAATAGTTTGAAAAGACTACAAATGGATTATATAGATTTGTATCTCATCCACTGGCCCTCAGCAGGCAGTAAATACGAAGAGACTTTCAAAGCACTAAATAAATTAGTTCGTGATGGAAAAATCAAACATCTTGGCGTGAGCAACTTTAATTTGAAATTGCTCAAACAAGCACAAGAACTTTCTGAAACACCAATTATCACCAATCAAGTGCCATATAGTTTATCTGACCGTTCATATGTCAAAAACGGCGTTTTAGAATATTGTCAACAAAACGATATTTTCTTGACCGCCTACGAACCGTTAGACAAAGGCAATGTAAGAGCAAATAAAACTGTAGAAGCGATTGCAAAAACGCATAATAAAACAATTTATCAAATTGCACTGGCTTGGGTGATTTCACAACCAAACATTATTACAATTCCTATGTCCACTAACCCTCAACATATTCAAGAAAATTTTGAAGCGGGGGAGATTGAATTGAGTGCTGATGAAATTGAGAAATTAAGTAATGCGTAATGCGTAATTTTATGAAATCGTAAATCTGAAATCGAAAATCAAAAATGTTCTTACAAGCCATTCCTGAAATCGAAATCATCGAAGAAACCGAAACAGACCTTGAACCGTTGTATCGCGTCATCATTCACAATGATAATGTCACGCCAATGGATTTTGTCGTACACGTTCTCAAAACAATCTTCTTTCTCGGCAACGACAAAGCCGCAGAAATCATGCTAACTGCACATATCAACGGCAATGCATACGTCCAAACGCTCCCACAAAGTGAAGCCGAAAATCGAATCAACAAAGCACATTTCGCCGCCAGAATCGAAAATTATCCTTTACATTTTTCTATGGAACCCGAATGAGTCAATTAGAAAAACTTACCAATATTAATCTTGATGATTTGGTTTCATCATTTGGTTGGCAAAAATATCCACTACTCGCAAAATTATTAAGAATCATTTTTCGCAAACCTGCCGAAACTTTCGCAACACATGTGATTGAATATGATGATATTGTCGGTTCACAAGGAATCGTGGCGGGCGGATGGAATCTCACGCTGAGATATGTGCAAGACCTTCGCATCATCAACGCTGAGCGGATACCTGATTCTGCTTTTTTAGCATTATCCAATCACCCCGGCATGACAGATACAACCGCATTATTTGCGGCGTTAAACAGAAATGATTTGCGTATTATCGCCTTAGACCGACCATTTTTGAATGAACTTCCACATACAAGCAAACAATTATTTTATGTGTACGATGATTCGGCGAAGCGAATGTCGCTCGTTAGGCAAGTCAGCCAACACTTAAAGTCAGGAGGCGCGGCGTTGACCTTCCCCGCTGGTGAAATCGAACCAGACCCGGATGTTTATCCCGGCGCAGTTGAATCATTATCACGTTGGACAGATAGTGTGGGGGTTTTTATAAGAATGGCTCCCAATGCGGCGATATTGCCAGTATTAGTACGAAATGTAGTTGCAAAAAAATATGCGAATCATTGGTTGTTGAAAATCAAAAAAACAAAATTGGAAAAAGAAAAATTAGCCACTGCTTTGCAATTACTGGGGATGATTATTTTCAATGAAAAACCTGTGAAAGTGATAATTCAAATCGGCAGTCCGATTTATGGAAAAGATGTCAATGAAATTCATCAGGCGGTGTTGGCTGAAATGAAAAAATTAATTGAAGCAAAAATGTAGGGCGAGGTTGCCTCGCCCTACAAAATTCTATTACAGTTTTCTGGCTCGATTCACCATAATAGATGCGCCTGTTGAAGGCGTAGAGGTTTCACCTGCTTCAATTGGTTCATCACCATTGAACTTAATTAATTGGGGATATTTCCAAACGATTAATCCCGTGCCAACAATACAACCAATGCCACCCGTGATAACGGCAAACTGTGCGCCAAAAAGTTGAGCCACACCACCCGCTTCCACTTCGCCAAGTTGCGGACCACCCATAAAAAAAATTTGATTAACGCTGGTCATCCTTCCGCGAATATGGTCGGGCGTTTGTAATTGACGAATCGTGTTGCGGATAATCGTACTGATACCATCTGCCGCGCCAGTGGTGGCAATTGCAATCCATGCAATGATGAGCGAAGATGTAATTCCGAAAACAATTGTAGCGATTCCAAATACAACAACTGAACTTAAGA
>JAEURF010000290.1 GCA_016789205.1 Anaerolineales bacterium | reverse complement strand
GAAGTTGCCGAAGCTGAGCATGTGCATTTGCCGTTTGAAAACCCCGTCAATGCGGCGGAGGATGTGGCACGAAAAACTGCACAAAATAAATCATCTATGTTTCAAGATGTTTTGCGTGGTGCGCCAACTGAAATTGATGCGATTTGCGGCGCGATTATGAAACGCGGACAAAAGCATGGAATCAAAACGCCGTATAACAAAGCCTGTTGGACGATGGTGCGTGCGACCGTTGCAAGCCATGCTTTTTAGCCTGACATAAGAATCAACTGTCCCGCAGGTTTGAGTTAAGAGATTCGTAAGTGTATTAAACCTGCGGGACGTTATATATTTTATACATGGTAAGATACGAGAAATTTATCTCGGAGGTTTACCATGCGTAAGTTATTTTTGACTTTTATTTTGGGAATATTGCTTCTTTTTCCTTTTTCTGTTTCTGCGCAAACCAATCTAACTTTATACAGTGTTAATGTGCAATTGTGGCCCGAGTATGACCAGCCGAGTATGCTCGTGATTGTGGATTTCAAAGTTGCGCCGATGACGCCTTTGCCAGCAAACTTAACCTTTCGTATTCCAATGGATGCAAATTTAATTGCTGTTGCGTTTGCAACAGAGAATGGTGATTTGTTAAATGCAAATTTTGCGGCACCCACAGTCAATGACGCATGGCAGTCTTTTACGATTTCGGTTGAGCAAAATGTGCTTTATCGTTTTGAATATTATCAGCCGTTGCAATTTAAGGGGAATGAACGCACGTTTTCATATTCATGGGGGGATTCATACGCCGTCAACAATTTTTCGGTCAGTGTTTTAGAGCCAATGGACGTGGTTGCATTTTCTATGCAACCAAATTATGTTTCTAAACAATCGGTTAATGGACTCAATGTTTATGAAAGTGAAATCGTCAAACTTGCGGCGGGCGATGAATACACGGTAGATTTGCAATATGAAAAGACCTCGCTAACTTTAGTCAATGCGCCGCAACCAGTTCAACCTGCTGACTTGATAGATGAAAATACAGCGGGCAGAGTTTCCTTAAATAATTTTCTGCCTTATGTGATTGGTGGCTTTGGTTTATTATTTATTCTGGTTGGGATTGTCTATTATTGGCGCGTTGGGCGGGCATCGAACAAGCGCGCGCGGCGGCGTAAGAATTTGCATGTGGTAGAAGAAGATGTAAATAAGACAGGTGCGTATTGTGCAAATTGCGGTGCGCGTGCAAAATCTGGTGATAGGTTTTGCCGAACTTGTGGCGCGCGGTTGAGAAAAATAGAAGAATAAAAATTAGCGGCGAAAGGTTTTGAAACCTTTCGCCACTTTTCAATTAATCATCATCTGTAGAAATAGCATTTCCCAAATCCGGTAAAGCAGATTCAATCTCTTCTGCACTTTGCCCAGATTCTAATCTATCCACCACTTCGTCAAATTCAGGGGGCAGGTCTTCGCCCATCGTATTTCCCATTTTTCGCATCATTTCGCCTAAGGCTTTCGGGTCTTCTTCTAGGCTTTCAAAGCCAGAGAAATTTTCTGCCATTGATTCCATGCGGCTTTCTTCAGATTTGGCAATGCGGACTTTCGTCATGCGGCGGCGCACATTTTCACTATTGCAATGCGTACAATGCACAGCTTTTTTGCCGTATTCACTAAAGGTCATAAACACATCAAAGCGTTGATTGCAAGCGTTGCAGACAAAGTCATAAGTAGGCATAGGGTTATTTTAACCTGATTCAATTTAAAGAAAAAGTTAAAAAATGAGAATCAAATATAAGTCTAGGAAGAGGCGGTTTGGTACAATTGAACTATGGCATCCTTTGAACTTCCCAAAACAAATCCATTATTAATCGTTATATCGGGTCCATCTGGTGTAGGAAAAGATTCGATTGTTCAACGTATGATTGAAAGAAAATTTCCTTTTCATTTTGTGGTCACTGCTACGACGCGTGAAAAGCGACCGAATGAAATTCACGGCAAAGATTATTGGTTTGTTTCTAAAGAAGAATTTGCGCGCATGATTGATGAAGATGAGTTAATTGAATATGCAATTGTTTATAGTGATTACAAAGGCATTCCGAAAGCACAAGTGCGTGAAGCCTTAGCAAGCGGTAAAGATGTGGTCATGCGTTTGGATGTGCAAGGTGCAGAAACTGTGCGAAAACTTTCGCCGCAAGCGTTATTAATTTTTATTACTTGTGAGAGTGAAGAAGAATTAGAGCATCGTTTGCGTGAACGAAAGACAGAATCTGTTGATTCGCTTTCATTGCGAATTGCAACGGCGCGCAAAGAATTACAACGTATTGAAGATTTTGATTATGTG
>JAEURF010000028.1 GCA_016789205.1 Anaerolineales bacterium | reverse complement strand
GTAGATGGACGTTGCGTGGCTACTACAAGATGAATTCCAGTGGCGCGTGCCATTTGAGCTAAGCGTACTAAGTTGTGTTCAGTTTGATCTGGAGCAGACATCATTAAATCAGCAAGTTCGTCAATCAAAACAACGATGCGAGGTAAGGCAACCCCATCTTCCTTGCGAGTCATTTTGCGATTGTACGCATCTAAGTCACGCGCATGAGCGGACTCAAGCAAACGATAACGATGCTCCATTTCAACAACTACCCAACGAAGCACACCCAAAATTCTATCTAATTGGGTTTCAACTTTGCCATATAAATGGGGCAAGCCATTAAAGCGAATCAACTCGACCATTTTCGAGTCAATCATCACCATGCGTAATTCTTCCGGCGTGTTATTCATTGCCAAACATGTGGCAAGAGCGGTGATACAAACAGATTTGCCGGAACCCGTAGAACCTGCAATTAACAAATGCGGCATACGTGCAAGGTCAGCGATTAATGCATTACCGGAGACATCACGCCCCAAAGCAATATTCAACGGTGCGCCAGATTTATAAAACGCATCCGCTTCTAACAATGCGCGCAAACGCACAACCGAACTATTGGTATTCGGCACTTCAATACCGACATAAGGTTTACCCGGCACAGGCGCTTCAATCCGAAGCCGTTGTGCCGATAATGCCAACGCTAAATCTTTTTCAAGCGATGCAATTTGAGCAACACGTACTTTCATTTGTTGTAAGTCATCTTCATCGGTACCGGGTTTTTTGATGAAGCCCGGTTGCACAGCAAATTGCGTCACAGATGGACCAACGCGATAACCAATCACAGTGGCAGGAATACCAAACTCCGAGAGCGTCTTCATAATCAAGCCAGCGGTTTGATTAATGGTACGTTCATCAGCGCGGACAGTTGAGTCGCCGAGCAAAATGCCTAATGGAGGTAAATCATCCGCGCGGGGTGGCGGCTTGGCAGATTTCTCATCCTTTTTATTGGATGATTTCAATGCGGTACGAAATTCAGCTGGAATGGCTGGCGTTTTCTTTTTTGATGATGCAGGCGATTTTTCTTTTTCGACCTTTTCTTGCTTCGCCTCTTCCTTAATTGAGCTTGAGACATAAGCCTGAGAAGAATCTCCCGCTAAGTTGATTAAGTACAATTCAAGCCAACTCCAAAAGCCTAAACCAGTTGCAACGGTCACTAACCATAATAAAAACAAAACGGTTGTGCCTAAAAATTGCCCCATTGTGTTCCACATAAATGTAACTAAGCCCCAACCCAAACGACCACCATCCATGCCGGATTCTGCGCGGAATAAGTCATTGCCGAAGAAAACAGCCATCATGCCTAACGTTAAGAGGGAAGCGAGTTCGAGGGCGATGAGTCGCATCCATTTCACATCTTGTGTGTCTCGGCGCAAAAGCGTCACGCCTAAATATCCAACGCCAAGTAAAACAAAAACACATCCCCAACCAAACCAAACCCGAAGCCCGATTGCAATCGGTGTTAAAAGAAAACCTTCGGTGTACCCAAAGGCGGCGAGCAAAAACATGATTGCGAGTGCAATCAATGTGACACCGATTGCATCGCGCACAAAACGCCCAAATTGGGTGTTGAAACGCGTTAGGCGGTCTAACCAATCGCTTTGAATGGGCGTTTGATTTTGTTCATATTGCTTGCTACGTTTTGGAGAAGATGGCATTCGTTATTCAAGCCTCATGCTTAAACCCAAACGATGGTGTTTTGAATCTAAATTCAAAATTTTCACCTGTACAGATTGACCTTCAACAAGAATTTCATTTAATGATTTGCCTTCAGCTTGCGGAATTTCAGAAATATGAATCAAACCTTCTATTTCAAGTTCATTTAATTTTGCAAATGCGCCGTAGGTTAAGATACAAGAAATATTTGCATTGTGAATAGAATCAATTGTAAGCTGTTGTTCTGCTCCGAGCCAAGGATTTGATTTTAAACGTTTTAAACTTAATGCCACGCGACAACGCTCTGCTGATAAACCAAGCACTTGTGCTTCAATGGTATTTCCTATTTTCAAAATTTGTGATGGATGTGTAACGCGACCCCAAGATAATTCTGAAATATGAATCAAACCCTCTGCGCCGCCTAAATCAATAAACGCGCCAAAATCTGTCAGGTTGGTGACTGTGCCTCGTACTACTTGACCTTCACATAATGAATGAAATAACTCAGTGCGTTTGCCGGATTCAGTTTGTGCCGCACGCTCTGAAAAAACAATACGATCATCTTGCGGAGTACATTCAATAATTTTCAAAGCTAAGGTTTTGCCAATGTAACTATCAAAATTGATTTCAGCGTGTTCGGCTTTGCATAATTCAATCAAATGTGAAAACGGAACGAAACCATTGATAGCTTCGCCCTCTACCAATAACCCACCGCGATTATAGCCAGTGACTTTTAGTTGGATGATTTTATCTTGTTGATACAAATCTTTCGCCTGATTCCAATTGACAGAAATCTTCTTCGCCTCATTCTTAATGTCAGGCTTGTTCGGCGTTGTGATATATGACTCTTCCGCCAAAACAGATTCCCACCAACCATCATCCATCATCGGCATTGAGTTTGCATCCTTAGCTTTTTCTTCAATCATCAGCTTCTCCATGATTATTGATTCTGCAATTCCGCTTCCATCTCAAGGATTGTTTTTGCAACGGCTTCGATAGCAATTCTTTGCTTGCGATATAAATCCGCTTCAGACATTGCCAAACGTGCGGCGACATCTCGTACTTTGCGTCCTTCAATAAATTTCATTTCAAGGATGTTGTATAAAATCCATTCGGTTGTAAATTTTCTATCTCCGCGTGGTTTCACTTGGTCAACAGCACGACGCAATAAAGAACGTAAAGCATTAGCAGGGTTGCCATCTTCTTCTGACATTAAATCTTGCACCACTTGTAATTTGATTAATGGGTTGTTTGTAAATTTTGGTCCGCCCCAATAATGCGTCAACGCATCTTTGACCCAATTTGCTAAATCTGCTTCTTCGAGCAAAGGCTCAGTTAATAAACTCGTGCGCGAGTCATATCGCCCAACGGCACGCATACGTTGAATCATTTCTACTTGTGGTTGAATATCTGCCAATGAACGAAAAACGCCCTGTTGTAATTGTCGGTCTTCTAACGCAATGGCGGCACGGTCTGCTAATAGCCATAACGCTTCACGTTGGTCATATTCCATGCTTTTTTGCTTATCATTATGAGCCACGCCAAGCAAACCAATTAAAGGCGGGATTTCATCTCTATCCATGTTTGAGGTTCTGCGACGAAATAAAGGCAAGACCCAAAAATTTCCCCATTGAAATTCATGGCGCGGGTCACCGTTAATATGATTCAAGACTTCTGTTAAACTTTCATGGTCAAGCATCGAACGATTGCCTGCGACAACAATGGGAGATAAAGTCTCATCATCTAATGCGGCAACGAAAGCAGATGGCGATTGCAAATGGTCACGGACGGCGGCGAGGACGGCTTCTAAAAATTGCTGTAAGTCACTTTGTGTCAGTAATCTCTCTTCTATATTTTGAAGTAAGACAAGTTCTTTACGGTCTCGCCCGAAAAATAACCAACGTTCCCAAAGTGGAGCGGCGAATGTGATGGCATGTTCCATGAGTAAAATCATGGCAACAACTGTAAAGGGTACGAAGGCGTTATACGGTGTGCCGAAAAATTCTCCACCCCGACGCACAACGGTCATAAATGCTAATGTCGCAGATGCGGTAACGGGTCCGCGCATAATCCATTTGAAGAGACGGCTCTTAATCACACGGTCGGGCCAAGAGACACCAAAGAAGGCAACTGCGTACGCCATCACAACCACCAACACTGCCACAATCACATTAATCACTGTGGCGGTTGTCCAAAAAATAAATTCATGTTGTGCGGCGAAACTATAACCAAAGGTCAAATATGGGAAGGAGCCTAATGCCGGCGCGGTGGCACCAGCCATGAGGTAAATCATGCGGCGACGCCCGGAACGAGTCAACATCAAACTGTATGCACGGAAGAAATTAATCCCAGCCCAAATCATTGAGGCTGTATAAAACAGGGTAAATATTTCTGTCCACATGGTGCGTTGTAAATATGGAGCGGGTTTACCATTTGGGACAATATCTCCAAGCAAGTTACCTGTGGCAAGCAAAATCAGAAAAATAGCGGAAATGGCATACATCATTCTTACAGCAATGCGTCTGCGTCCACGTGATGGGCGACCTGCTGTAACGAGTAATGCATCGGAGAGATGTAAATATGCGGCTGGCAAAAAGACTAATCCAAACCATTGCAAGCGCATTAGTAAATCTAATGTTCGTATGGAAACAGAATTATCTTGTAAAGCTTCGGCTGTAAATACAACCACAACACATAATAAAATAATTGCGAATGAGCGTGCAACTCTATCTCTTAAATTAAATGAAAGTGCATACAAGAAAAGCGAAAAAGCGGTGATGGCAATTCCCGCCGTTAGAATCTGGTTAAGCGTTTTGATGCCACCCAATAACGTTGCTGACCAGTCCGTTATCATACGATACCTTCCAATAAAATCATTTCAGTCAAGTTTTATTTTAGAATCTTTGCAAAGAACAAAGCGACATCTTGATTTAGATAATATTGGTCATTATAACCGCAGAACTCGTAGCCGAATTTTTGAGCCAAGCGGATGGCTGGTAAATTTTTTGATTGCATTTCAAAAATTAAGCGGCGATGTTGGCGCGTTTCTGCCCAACCTTGCGCAGAGGCTAACAATGCAGAAGCCACGCCGCGTCGGCGAGAGGATGTTTCCACGACCAAATCAGTTATCCAGACGACAGAGGCGGTACCGCGTTCTAATAAGCAAATATAGCCGACTGGGTCTTGTCCTATCAAAGCTGTGTACATCATAGATTTTCTGACCCAATCATCTGCTAAGGCGAATTTGTTATGTGGATATTCGATATTAATGGAACGTGGCAAACGGACTTCGCGAAAGGTTGTTGCTACTTGACCTGAATCTCGCTTCAATTCCAACTGCCAAACTGAGTCGCTGGTGGTTGCATGGTCAAACGCCATTAATTTTTGTAAATCGGTTGCCACAGTTGGGCGAAGTTGAATTTCAGACATACATCATTCCTATTAATAAAATTTTATAACGCTATAAGTTTACTGCAAAGAGGTGACACGAACTGGCACAATACAGGCGGGCAAAATCGTACCTTCATTATCTATAGCGACAAGCCGTAATTGATAATCACCGGGTGTAAGCGCAGTTGTATCCCAACGCCCAAGTGCACCAGCATTGACCACTGCACGCCCCGCCGCAATAGTTGCCCATGTGTCACTACCAGCAGGAGCGACTTCATATTTATAAAAGCCAAAATTGGGAATATTGACTGTGCCAGTTAATTCAATCGCACCAGAAATTTCATCGCCGGCTTGTGGAAAGGTAAGTTCAATTTGATTTGGCACACATCCGCTTGTATTTGCTTCAGGCAAATTGGCAGGTGAGTTGGCAAGTTGAGTTTGAATCTCAGGTGATAACGTGCCAGTTGGTGTAGAAATAAAATCTAATGTGGGCGTTGAGACGAAGAAATCTGCTGGCAAGCCGGGGATAACAAATGAGGCGATAAAAAATTCAGCGCAAAATAAAATCGCTATGATGATAGAAATCGCTGTAGAACGCGCTAAGCGACGACCTGAAAATTCACGTTCTAAACTAAATACTGCAATTCGCCATTCACGCCATGAGCGCAACAACCAGCGAAATGAAAACATACCGCCAATCGCCAGCAAAATATAAATCAACGCCTCATAGGTGTCGAGGAATCTATAAAACTCTATCATGATGGGTCTAATTTACAGTCCGCGTAGTACACCGCGAATAATTTTTTCAACTTTAGGGGTAATCACTTTACCAGCTTCAATCACTTCTTCATGGGTTGTGATGGTTGAGCCGTCTAAATTGGCTTTATTACTAATGCCCGAAAGACCTAACGCACGCATATTGCCATGCCTTGCGACAATCACTTCCGGCACAGTGGACATGCCAACAGCATCTACACCAATTAGCCGCAAGAATCTTAAATCTGCTGGAGATTCAAATGAAGGTCCGCTTAAACCTGCATACACACCTTCTTGTAAATTAATTCCGTTTTCTTTGGCAACTTTGCGAGTCAAATCACACAATGCCTTATCATAGGGTTGGCTCATATCTGGAAAGCGCGGTCCAATTTCATCTAAGTTGGGTCCCATGAGTGGATTAAGTCCAGACATGCCCATGAGATTTAATTGGTCAGTAATTAACATGACATCGCCCGGCGTAAAATCTGGATTGACACCACCCGCCGCATTCGTGACGATGAGGCTTGGGATGCCCATCCTCTGCATAACTCTTACGGGCAAAGTACATTCACCCATTGTGTAGCCTTCATAATAATGAATACGTCCTTGCATGACGAGCACAGGCTTATCTTCCAATTTGCCAATCACAAATCTGCCGACATGACCATGCACCGTAGAAACGGGGAAGTTTGGCAAGTCGCTATAAGAGATGTAAACTGCATCCGCGACAGAATCAGCCAGCCCGTTAAGCCCCGAGCCGAGAATAATCCCAGCGATGGGTTGAATCGAAATTTGGCTTTTTATCTTTTCTGCAATTTCATCAATTTGATTAAGGGAAATAAATTTTTGCATTTGCGAAACCTATCCTCATAAATTTGCAAATGGCTGTAGCCCCAAAAGCCGATTTGCGAACAAATTATATCAGAAATCAGGATGCGCCATTGTAAGCAGAGTGCTCATTGTCAACAAGAACTCGTTCTAGATAAATTTTGTTTCTTATGCTATCCTCTAGTCAATGCGTCATCCATCTGAAAACAATTTCAACATATTTTCATCGTTACTTTTAGGCGGAATAGGCGTCAGCCTGTTATTGATTCCGGGGTTATTAAACATTGTCACACCCAACCAACCTGTTTTAGTTGTAATGATTTTAGGCGGCGTTAGTTTTGCAACTGCATTGCTGTTACAAACTCTCACCGTAGCAAATTGGTCAATTTGGCGGGCAAGATTTTTACAAGCATTTTCTAGTTTTCTTTTGATTTTATTTGCCGCGCTATATTTAAGGAACAACTTTTGGGTGGAAGGAGCGATTCTTTTCTTCGCCGGGCTGATGCAATTTGTTTTAATTTTTATCTCCGCCTCGACACGCTTCAATGGCTTTGACGCTTTAAATTTTACATTTGCATTGGCGGGTTTTGCAACCGGTATCTTTTTGGCAGTTACGAAAATCGATTCATCACAAATTAGAGTGGCGGGCTATCTCTCCTATTTGGGGATTGCATTTTTTATACTATCATTTTTAGCGGCAAGTGTATTAATTGCTTTTCCGAAATACAGCAAATATGTTTTACGCCTGCAAGCTATTCCGTGGATTGCATGGTGCTTTATTTTTGTGCCGTCTATTTATGGCGCGAACCTGATTATTCCTGTTGTATTAATCATCATGATTTTGCTTGGTGATTTATTGCCTTGGGAGCAAATCCGCTTACCCGAAGGGGATATTTTAGGGCGCAGGGTGGTTATGATTGCCTGTACCATTGAGTTATCGGTGTTAATTTTTTTAGGGGCATTGCTGTTTGTTTTAGACCAGTCGATAGATGGTCAACATAATGCGATTGTGACTGCGCGTGAAGCCGCCTTCATATTTTTTACGATATTTACAGTGGTGGTTTATTTTGAAGGCATCACCATTATCATAACCATGAACGGCTTGATGCAAGAATTGAATAGAAGTGAAGAAGAGACCGAAGAAACCACCGAAAACTCAGATGACTCGCTTTCAATTTGGAATACAAGATTTGGAAAATATGTTAAACCATTTGTGCTTTCGAAAGAAGGCACACGCCTCAAACTCAACGCACAAGCAGACCAGTTGAATGTGCTTTCACGTCAAGTTGCAAATGAAAAAAAGCGCAACGCTCAATTGACTTTGTTAATGGAACTCAGCCAACAGTTAGAAAATCAGTTAGACCAACCCGTTGCGGCGCAATTAACTGTTAACACATTAGATCGCGCGTTGAATTGCTCACTTGCGACGGTATTTATCCATGAACCTGAAACGCAGGATTTTATGATGCTTTCTGCGGCAGGCAAACAAATCAATTTGGCTCCGCCGGGCTATCGTCAAAGTGCTTCAACAGGATTAATCGGACGAGCATTTCGACAAAGAAAAACTCAAATCGTCAATGATTTGCGAAGAGACCCTGATTACATTCAATTCAAAGATGAACATAGTTTATCAGCCGTGGTGATTCCATTAATATCGAATGGTCATGTGCATGGCATGATTGCATTCAATAGTGAACACTTGAATGCGTTCAGCAGTATTGACATTGGCTTAGCCGAAGCCGTTGCCGCGGAATTAATTCGCGCGTGGGAACGGTCTGGATATCATCAAAGGTTAATGAATCTGATTCAGGCGGGCAGTCAGTTTTCCTCTGTGGTTGACCCGAATTCTACCGCGCGCGATGTCGCCTCAATTACAAGAGAAATCCTGCAAGCGAGATTCACGTTTGTGCATATCCAATTAGGGCAAGAGAGAAATTTTATTCAAAGTGCATCGTCTGGCAATGCGCCACATTTATTAGAGTCTTTAGAAAAATCACTGACATCCGAAGGTCTGCTTCAAATTATTTTTCAAGCCAGCCAGCCTTTTCGCATCCGTGATATACGCAAGTATTCAGCAACTTCACATTTAACCATTGAAAACCCAAACCTCCGAAGCATGATTGCTATTCCAATTCGTTGGCATCAAGTCAACATTGGCGCCATTTTTGCATTTGGAAAACAAAATGAGGTTTTCTTTACAGAGAATGATGAATCTTTGGCAGAACTGCTCGCCATTCAAGCGGCTGGCGCATTTGAAAGTACATGGCTTCAACAAGAATTACGGTCCTCCTTGCGGATTACTTCTTTGCTATATCGTTTGAGTAATCAAATTATTCAAGCTGAAAATTTAGAAGAAGCCGCTTCAGACATTGCCCAAACTGCTCACAAACTTTCGCGAAGCACAACAACTGGGATTGTTCTATTGAATGTAGATGAAAGCATTGTTGCCGAAGTAAAAATTGATGCGAATGGTTTACAACATGGCTCACGCCATCCGATGAAATTAATCAAAGATGCGATGAACGCCGGGCAATTAATTTATTTTTCGCAAGGTCAATCTGGAATTAGAAGTTGTATTCCGATAAAAACGCCCATCAGAAATTATGGAGCGATTTGGATGGAATCACCAGATGACCAAACCAATAACCCTGCTACAAACCCAAATGATATGCAAGCGCTGGTGAATCAAGCCGCCATTGCGTTAGAGCGTTCTATGTTGTTAGCAGAATCTCGCCGCCAAGCCGTCGAAATCAAAGCCGCGTATGATATGCTCGAATCAACGTATGACCAAACGTTAGCATCGCTCACTTCCGCATTAGATGCAAGAGACCGCGAAACAGAAGGTCATAGCATTCGCGTCAGTCACATGGCTGTAAAACTCGGAGAAGCACTTCGCTATTCACACGACCAATTAAAAGTTTTAGAACGCGGTTCGCTTTTACATGATATTGGAAAAATTGGCATCAGCGACACCATTCTTCATAAGCCCGGTAAATTAAATGAAGAAGAATGGAAAATGATGAGAATGCATCCAGATATTGGAGCAAAAATTGTTGAAGGCATCCCATTTTTGGAAGATACAATTCCATTAATCCGTCATCATCAAGAACGATGGAACGGAACAGGTTATCCCGCTGGTTTAAAAGGTGAAGAGATTCCTATTTTGGCACGCATGTTTGCAGTCATTGATGCATTTGATGCGCTGACAAGCAATCGCCCATATCGTCAAAAAATTTCAACTGAAGAAGCGCTTGAATATTTGCGTGAACAAGCCGGAATTTTATTTGACCCCAACATCGTAGAAGCATTTGAAAAAATGATTATCGAAGACCCGCAAGTGATTGCATTTTCTGATTAATCATTTCAATACTTCTGCAAACGCCTTCACGGTTTTTTCCACACCTGCATCGTCCACCCAATAATGAGTCACCAAACGAAAGCGACGCGAAGCCGCCCAATCTACCATCACGCCATATTTTTTGATTTCATCAATAATTTGATTATCGTTTAAAGTGACATGACTCGCGATATTAAAATACACCATATTGGATTTCGGCTCCGCCTCTAAAACCAACCCTGAGACTTGCTTCAAGCCCGCATACAGTTTCTTTGCGCGAGCATGGTCTTGCTCTAATCGTTTCGTCATTTTTTCCAATGAAATTAATCCGGCAGAAGCAACTACACCAACTTGCCTCATTCCCCCGCCCAACATTTTTCGTAAATGCCTTGCACGGTCAATAAATTTTTCTGTTCCAACCAACATCGAACCAATCGGTGAAACCAAACCTTTGCTCAAACAAAACATAATTGAATCAGCAGATGCAACTAAATCTTTTACATCTACGTTCAAAGCAGTTGCCGCATTGAAAATTCTGGCACCATCAATATGCAATGCCAAGTTATTTTCTTTAGCAATCTCACCCACTTGATTTGTATATTCCACAGTCAATGGCACACCGCCACAAACATTCTGCGTATTTTCAAGACAAATCAACTTTGTAATTGTATGATGTACATCTTCACTTTGAATCGAAGCGCGGATGTCATCCAATGCCAATGTGCCATCTTTTTGATTCATCACCACGTGAGGTTGAATTCCACCCAATGCAGACATACCGCCTGCTTCATTTAAATAAATATGAGATTTATCTCCAAGAATAACTTCATCGCCACGTTGACAATGCACCATTAAAGCAATTAAATTTCCCATCGTACCTGATGGAACAAAAAGCGAATCTTCTTTGCCGAGCATTTCCGCCGCTTTTACTTGCAATTCATTGACAGTTGGATCGTCCATATAAACATCGTCACCTACTTCGGCTTCTGCCATGGCTTCACGCATTTCAGGTGTAGGCTTGGTGACGGTATCGGAACGAAGGTCTATGTATTCTTCATTCATACTTTCTTACATCCTCCAAAACATATTTCAACTCATCTGGCAATTCTGCTTCAAAGACGTGCGGTTTCGTTTCATTTGGCAAAACAATACTCAACTTTGCGGCATGAAGAAAATGCCGGTTAATTTCAACTGTTACGCTTTTCTTTCCATAAATCGAGTCACCAACAATCGGACATCCTAAAAATTGACAATGCAAACGGATTTGATGCGTTCTTCCGGTTAGTGGGTGAAATTCAAGCAAGGTATGATTCTTAAACGATTCAAGCGTTTTATATTCACTGACAGCTTCACGTCCTTTGCCCGGCGGAACAATTGCCATCTTTTTTCGGTGACGTGTATCTCTGCCGATAGACGCTTCCACTCGACCCGAAGGCGTGGGCGGCTTTCCATCTACCAATGCAAGATATGTTTTTTCAACCGTTCGCAAGCGAAATTGGTCTTGCAACCAATTATGGGCT
>JAEURF010000289.1 GCA_016789205.1 Anaerolineales bacterium | reverse complement strand
TGCAATGAGTCAATTTAGTAAACGCTTTGAGAGGTTGGAAAAAGCCAAAGGCGTAAGTTTAGGTGAAGTCAATCGCGTGGCGCGCGAGATGGATGAGGCGTAAGGGAAGGTCAAATGGGAAGAATCAAGTTGAAGTTAAGAATGAAGCGCGGATTTTCATCAAAAAATGTGGTTGTGTATTTCCCTTATCGGGCGTAAAATGGAAAATAAACATCATGGACGATAGTAGTTTACGATACAGGGCTTTTTAATACACGTCACGTTGCAGGCATGCCTCGCGTGATGTTAATTCACGCAAGGAGGTTGCGATGTTGCGCATTTATAAAACGACCGAGAATGGTCTTGAAACGATTGAAACAATAGCAAATGGCGCGTGGGTGCATGTGATTGACCCGACGCCGGATGAGATTGAAAAATTGGTCAATTGGGGGATGGATATGGAATATATCAATTATTCGATGGATGAAGATGAAATGGCACGTATGGAGCGTGATGAAGAACATACCTTCATCTTATTACGCATCCCCATTCATAGACCGGATAGTGATATTCCGTATACGGCTGTGCCGTTGGGTATTATGATTTTAGGCAATAAAATTATTACACTTTGTCGTTATGATAGTGATATTTTCAAGTCTTTAACCAACGGTAAACATCGCCATTTGAAAACCGGTAAACGCTATCGTCTAACACTTTATATTTTTCTTGAAACGTCTATTCGCTATTTAAATCTTTTGCGTGAAATTAATCGCGCTACGGAGTTGGTCGAAGACCGCTTACAAAAATCCACCCAGAATCGTGAATTGCTTGAATTACTGAAATATCAAAAAAGCCTAACGTACTTTGCAACAGCACTTCGTTCTAACGAAGTGATGATGGAACGCGTACAACGCACACAACTTTTTAATTATTATGAAGAAGACCAAGATTTACTTGAAGACGTGTTGACTGAAAATCAACAAGCCATTCAAATGACCAGCATCAATGCTGAAATTCTTTCAAGCATGATGGATGCGTTTGCTTCCATTATCTCCAATAACCTAAATGTGGTTTTGAAAGCGCTTGCCGCCATTACAATTATCTTCAATGTCCCCACGATTGTCGCATCTTTTTATGGAATGAATGTGACTTTGCCCGGCGAAGGTAACCCCAGTGCATTTTTATCCGTGCTTGGGTTAGCACTTGGCTTAACCGCAGTTGCAACGTATGTTTTTTACAAAAGAGATTGGTTCTAATGAATGTTGAATTAATTTTCGATGCCCGCGCCACATTAGGTGAAGGTCCCGCATGGGATGCTCGAACGCAAACTTTGTATTGGGTAGATATTCTTGAAAAGAATATCTATGCTGATGTTGAATTGTTTGCAGAATTAGATGATTTGATTGGATGCCTTGCGCCTTGTGAAAATGGACATTTGATTCTTGGCACACGCGCCTCATTTACTGACTTTGAACCTGCTACCGCACAGCAAACAGTTCTCTACACCCTAACAGAATCTGCTCACAACCGCATGAACGACGGCAAATGTGACCCCGCTGGTCGTTTTCTTGCTGGCACGATGGCAATGAACGAAAGTGAGCCATCTGGGAATTTATATTCTTTCAATGGAAAACAAACTGAGGTTTTAATTCCAAATGTGACTATTTCTAATGGCATGGCGTGGAGCCCAGACTATAAAACTTTTTATTATATTGATACACCCACGCGTGAAGTGAAAGCCTTTGACTATGATTTGAAAACTGGGAAAATTGCGAATCCGCGTGTTGTGATTCAAATTCCCGCGTCATTCGGCTGGCCCGATGGCATGACTTCTGACATGCAAGGCAATTTATGGATTGCGATGTGGGGTGGTGCGCAAATCACAAAATGGAATCCAAATACTGGCGTATTATTGGAAAAAATACCAGTGCCTGCTTTGAATACTTCCTGTTGTGCCTTTGGCGGTAAAAACATGAATGAGTTATTTATCACCTCTGCGCGGCATGGCATGAGTGAAAAAGAGATAACCTCACACCCGCACTCAGGCGGGTTGTTTAAGGTGATTACAAAAGTAGAGGGAATGCCGACTTTTGAATTTACAGTCTAATCCGTCATTGCGAGACCCGAAGGGCGAAGCAATCTCATTATTAAGTCCGGGATTGCTTGATTGTCGTTTCAATCATCTTCGCACCGAGATAATTATTCCATCTTCATCATCTTCTTAAAGGCTTCGACAACTTTCGGGTCGAAATGTTTGCCGGATTGTTCATTGATGTAATCCATCGCTTTTTGTTTATCCCAAGCTGGGCGGTAGGGTCGGTCTGAGGTAACCGCATC
>JAEURF010000288.1 GCA_016789205.1 Anaerolineales bacterium | reverse complement strand
GCTGTGAGGTCAACTAAGAACGTCGCTTGAAACAACATATTGTCTCCTTGCCCAGACTTTTTAATACAAACACGTTAATAATTGACAACACTCATTTATTTATTTAGTGACTGGATTATTACCGATTATCCCCATCCCCTTGTATTTTGCCACGCGCTTGCCTATCTAACAATTTTTCGATATTTGCTTCTGCAACTTCATCTAATGAAAGATTTAATTCCGAGCAGACTTGAGCAATGTACCAAAGCACATCTCCCAATTCAGCTTTGAGTGCTTCTTTTTCCGCTTCTCCAATAACCCCGTCTTTGTCTCTGAAAATCTTTTTTATTTTGCCTGCAACCTCTCCCGCCTCATTGACCAGTCCTAGAGTCGGGTAAATGACTCCATGCCCAATGACAGGATATTTTGCAGTTGAACGTGATTCGGTTTGGTAGTCTGTGAAATTCATTATTTTTCTCATTTCGCATGAAACGTTTTATTTTGCTAGTTTTGTATAACACTATATTTTTTATATATTGCTTTGTTAATTATTACTTATATTTCGTCGTTCTTTCTTTTTTATATTCCACTGCTGAATTGCTTCTTTCAACTTTGCTTCAGGATGTATTTTGAAATATTCTCGAATATACCGATTATATTCAAATTGTGGTGCAATAGATTTTTCCTGTATAGGTTTTCGTCGTGCTTCTTCCCATGTTTCTATTGCTTCACCTAAAGTTTTACCAACCCCATTATGAATAAAATCCCGCATAACACTATCAAAATGAAAATAGGTTCCAATTTCTTGTTCAAAAAACGCACGTAACTCTTGACTACATCGCCACCCTGACCCAATCACACTCTGGCGAGTAAATGTCTTCGGCATTGTTTCTGTCCGCTTGGTTAATTTTCGAGGTGATTTGTTTTCTCGAACTCCTGTTTTAAGAAATTGACTAATTCTAGTAGTCAAATCTTGTTTAGAGCCAGTTGTAGATAAACCTTGTTCTTGCAAAAAACTAATGAGTTCTTCTTTGAGCCAATAGAAACTCAAGAAATCATCAGGTGTTGTGAATAGATTTAATTTTGGGCGTGTCATCGTTTCTTTTTTATTTGCCCTATAAGAGTTAGACAAATACTGCTGCTGAAACATTAAACTTTTCAGCCAATGCACGAATCTGGCGAACATTCAATTCGCGCTTGCCATTCAATATTTCAGAAACAACACCTTGTGAACCAACTTCTGGCAAATCAGATTGAGTTAAATTATGCTCTTCCATTAGAAAACGTAATACATCTGTGCCACTTACCTCTGGAATAGGATAGTGTTCCTCTTCATAAACATAAATAAGTGTTCCAAGTGTATCGAGCAAACTATAAAGGGGATGTTTTTCGTTAGAACCAATTAGATCAAGTAATTCATTGAGTCTTTTTACTGCTATATTGTATTCTTTCTCGTTACGAATTGTAAGTAATGGACTAATATTCGACCAATGAGTTTGAATTTTTTCAGTTGTGAGATTCATTTTTCCAATCTCCTTTGTCATATTCTGCATGTGTAAGAACATGACGAATGTAAACTTTTCCGCGATTAAAATGTATTGAAACAATAAGTCTGTATTTATTACCACCAATATTGAAAATGACGAAATGATCAACTTTATCTGCAGAGGGGAAGGCTTTTCTGAGTTCAGAAAAACTACTGAAATCAGAATGATAGACAATCTTGTACCAGCGTTGCAAAGCAGTTCGGCTATCGGGATGCTTTTCCCAAAACTTCATGAGAGTTCTGCGGGTGATAATATGCACAAAAAGAGTATATCTCAAAATGAGATAATAGACAAGGCTGAAATTTCAGCCTTGTCTATTCTTTATTCATTAAATATCTCTCGCCAACTTCTTCCACCACTCATCCTTTTCTTTCGGAACAAATGGCGTATATAAAGTTAATCGATCAGCAATGCCTTTATATCTTTTCTTCAAATCACTTGCTAAATTTTCTTGAGTTGTTATCAAACAAAATTCACTTAACATTTCATCGGTGATTAACATCGGCATCTCAGCCCATTCAGCTTTTGCCGCAAAGCCTGATAATTTTTCGGCAGTCTCACTCCAACCATGCAAATCCATGACGGCTTTGTAAGAAGGCGTGCTAGCATAAAAAGCAATTTGCATTCTAGCAAAGGCTTCTTCTTCTGGAGTCGTTGCTACGAAAGCAGTGACTGAAACTGAAATATCTTCTCGTTTTCGATTTTCTTTTTGCAAACCTTCCTCAATTCCAGACAAAATCACTTCATTCAAATATTTTGCACTGTGAAATGGATGTGCATGAAATCCTTCACAC
>JAEURF010000287.1 GCA_016789205.1 Anaerolineales bacterium | reverse complement strand
GCGGCGCAACTCCCTTCTATCAAAATTACCCCGCGTAATTTATGCGATTTGGAATTGATTGCAACTGGTGGTTTTTCACCATTAAAAACGTTTATGGGCAAAGCCGATTATGACCGTGTTTTGAAAGAAATGCGTTTGGCTGATGGAACTTTATTTCCGCTTCCAATTACGTTGACGGCTGACCCAAAGGAATTGCCAACTGTAGGTGAAGATTTAGCCCTACGCAATGCAAACTTTGATTTGATTGCCGTGATGACGCTCGAAGAAATTTATCACTGGGACGCAGAAGTAGAAGCGGCTCATGCCTACGGGACAACTGATTCTAAACATCCGATGGTTTCTGAAATGGAGCGTTGGGGCAAGGTATGTATTTCTGGTCCAATGAAAGTGATAAATTTGCCGAAGTATTATGATTTTGTGAATTTACGTCATACGCCTGCACAGGTTCGTGAAATGCTAGAAACAATGGGGCATGACAATGTTGTGGCTTTCCAAACTCGTAATCCATTACACAGAATCCATGAAGAATTGACCAAACGTGCCGCGGCACAAGTCAATGGTTCTTTGTTGGTTCACCCAACAGTAGGTATGACGAAGCCCGGTGATGTTGACCATTACACACGCGTGCGAACATACAAAGCATTGGTTGATAATCATTACGACAAAAAGAGTACGATTTTGAGTCTGCTTCCGCTGGCGATGCGTATGGCGGGTCCGAAAGAGGCGTTGCTTCATGCCATTATCCGCAGAAATCATGGTGCGAATCATTTTATCGTTGGGCGTGACCATGCGGGACCGGGTAATGATTCCACTGGCAAACCATTTTACGGTCCGTATGATGCACAAGAATTGATGAAACAATATGAATCAGAAATTGGTGTCAAGATGGTGCCATTTGAAATGTTGGTTTATCTTCCTGATGAAGATAGATATGTAGAAGAAAAAGATGTACCCAAAGGCGCAAAAGTTGCTAACATCTCCGGCACACAAGTACGTGATGAATATTTGGCAAAAGGAAAATTATTGCCTGAATGGTTTACACGCCCCGAGACTGCTGAAATTTTACGTGAGATGTATCCGCCACGTCACAAACAAGGTTTTTGTATTTGGTTCACTGGTTTAAGTGGTTCAGGAAAATCGGCAACAACTTCTGTATTAACTTCTTTATTACTCGAACGTGGACGCGAAACAACGATTCTCGATGGCGATGTCGTGCGCACACATCTTTCAAAAGGATTAGGTTTTAGCAAAGAAGACCGTGATACAAATATTTTGCGCATCGGTTTTGTGGCTGGCGAAATTGCTGGCGCAGGTGGCGCAGTAGTTTGTGCGGCAATTAGTCCGTATCGTTCAACAAGAGCCGAAGCCAGAAAAATGGTCGGTGAAAATTTTATTGAAGTATATATGGATACTCCCGTTGAAATTTGTGAAGAACGCGATGTAAAGGGTTTATATGCCAAAGCACGTCAAGCCATGGAAGATGGCAAGCCGATGGGCTTTACGGGCGTAGATGACCCCTACGAACCGCCGATTGAACCTGAAATCACACTCAAAGGTTTTGGTTCTTCACCCGAAGAAAATGCCCGCATCATTTTGAAATACCTTGAAGAACAAGGTTTCGTGTTACCGCATAATTAAGATAACATGTCATTGCGAGGCGAAGCCGAAGCAATCTCAAACGATTGATTAATCAATGGATTGCTTCGTCGGACTAAAGTCCTCCTCGCAATGACATATTTTGTTTATGATTAAACCCCACCTCGCTTCACTCTTAACTTTCATCCTGCTTTCTGCAATGGGAACATTTCTCATCCTCTACGCGACTCCGCAAGGGCTGGGACTGGTGGATGACTCAATCGCATATATTGCAGGCGCACGCAGTATTTTGAATGGAGATGGCTATCGTGAAGCATGGCTTGCAAGTAATCAACCTGTGACGCATTTTCCGCCTGGCTTTTCGTCATTACTGGCTTTGGTTGGCTTAAGTGGCTTAGACCCACTGCGTGGCACAAGATTTGTGAATGCTTTGTTATTTGGCGGCAATATTTTTCTACTTGGCATCATCGGTTGGAAGATGACCAAATCACAAATTGCAGGTGTCGGTTTAGCCGTTTTATTCTTAGTCAATGCTTCGATGTTTCGCGTTCATGCGGTGGCAATGAGTGAACCGCTTTATATTTTTCTCACTCTTGTATCATTCCTCACATTTTATTTTTACTTTCACCTCAAACAAAAACGCTGGCTGATTCTGACAGGTTGTTTGGTTGGCATGGCGTACCTGACTCGTTACGCAGGCTTAGCTTTATTTGCAACTTTTCTGGTTAGTTTAATTCT
>JAEURF010000286.1 GCA_016789205.1 Anaerolineales bacterium | reverse complement strand
GAAAACTTGAGCATGTCAATTGTGGTAGACCAAAAAAGAATGGGTGGTGGGTCACATTCCACAGTTGGCACAATCACTGATATTAATACGTTGTTGCGTTTGTTATTTTCACGGCTTGGAAAACCACATGTTGGCTCTGCTAATTTATTTGGATTCAACGACCCGAAAGGGATGTGTCCTGAGTGTAATGGCTTGGGTCGCAAGCTAGATGTGGACTTAGATAAATTTTTAGATACATCAAAATCTTTGAATGAAGGTGCAATTTTATTTGGGGAATATGCAGTCAAAAGTTGGGGCTGGAGTTTGCTGATTAATACAAAACTTTTTGACCCTGATAAGAAGTTATCCAAATATTCTGCAAAAGAAATGGATGCGCTATTACATCATCCGCCCATGAAAGTCAAAACGAATGTGGGGGCAAAAGATTTCAACATGACCTTTGTTGGGATTGTTGACCAATTTGTAAATAAATATATTAAACGCGATTTGAAAACCATGTCTGAACGGACTCAAAAGCAAGTCGAACCGTATATGACGATGGGTCCATGTACATTGTGTAAAGGCGCAAGATTGAGTCAAGAAGCGTTGAAAAGCAAAATCAATGGCTACAACATCGCAGACTTAACCTCAATGGAAATCGTAGAGTTAATCAAGGTTGTAAAAACATTTAAAGATTCCGCCGCACAATCCATCATCAAATCATTGACTGAACGTTTACAACATCTCATAGATATTGGGTTGGAATACCTAACCTTGAGTCGTGAAACAGATACATTATCTGGTGGGGAATCACAGCGTGTGAAAATAGTTAAACACTTAGGCAGTAGTTTGACCGATGTGATTTATATTTTCGATGAGCCAAGTGTGGGTTTGCATCCACGAGATGTGCATCGTATGAATGAATTGTTGCAGAGATTGCGTGATAAAGGCAATACTGTCATTGTGGTTGAACATGACCCTGACGTTATCAAAGCTGCTGACCATATCGTAGATATTGGTCCACATGCAGGAACGCGCGGCGGTGAAATTGTTTATGAAGGTAGTTTTGCGAATTTGCTCAAAGCAAATACGTTAACTGGCAAACACATGAAAGTAAAAGTTCCGTTGAAAGATGAATTTCGTAAAGCAACTGGAAAACTTCCAATCAAGAACGCAAAAGTAAATAACTTGCAAAATGTCAGTGTGGATATTCCAACGGGCATTTTGACTGTTGTTACAGGCGTGGCTGGTTCTGGAAAAAGTTCGTTAATCAATGAAGTCTTCTTACAACAACATCCTGACTCGATTGTGATTGACCAATCGGCTGTGGGCGTTAACAGTCGTTCCAACCCCGCCACTTATACGGGCATCTTGGATGATGTCCGCAAGGCGTTTGCTTCTGCGAATAAAGTCAACGCGGCTTTGTTTAGTTTCAATTCCAAAGGTGCATGTGAAACTTGTCAGGGACTAGGTGTGATTTACACTGACTTGGCATTTCTGAGCGAAGCAAAGACTCCATGTGAAACTTGTGGTGGCAAACGATTCAAAGATGAAGTGTTGCAATATAAACTAAATGGAAAAAATATTTCAGAAGTCTTGGCGATGAATGTTCAACAAGCACTTGAGTATTTTAAGATTCCAGAAGTCACGAAAAAATTACAAGCCATGAGCGATGTTGGACTTAATTATTTAAGTTTGGGTCAGCCGTTGAGTACATTATCAGGTGGTGAATGTCAGCGTATTAAACTTGCTAGCGAGTTACATAAAAAGGGAAGCATTTACATCATGGATGAACCAACGACTGGTTTGCACATGTCTGATATTGGGCATTTGATGGAAGTGATTAATCGCCTCGTGGATACGGGAAACACGGTCGTCGTGATTGAGCATAATCTACACGTCATCAAAAATGCAGATTGGATTATTGATATGGGTCCAGAGGGCGGAAGCAAAGGTGGCAAAGTGATGTTCGAAGGCACACCCAAGCAGTTATTAAGTGCGAAGCGTTCTATCACAAGTGAATATATCCAGAACTAAGGAGAAATCAAATGGCTGAATTAACTGCATCCCAACAGGTTGATAATTATATTAAAGGATTAACAGATTGGCGCGGAAAATTGCTTGCTCGTTTAAGAAAATTGGTTCTCGCATCCGCTTCAGAACTGACCGAAGAATGGAAGTGGGATACTCCAGTTTGGTCATTCAAAGGAAATGTGGTGGCGGGCGGCGTGTTCAAAGACCATATAAAATTAAATTTCTTCAAGGGTGCTTCATTGAAAGACCCAAAGAAATTATTTAATGCAGGTCTTGAAGCAAAAACATCTCGTGGAATTGATTTCACTGAAAATTCAAAAATAGATGAAGCCGCATTAAAAGAT
>JAEURF010000285.1 GCA_016789205.1 Anaerolineales bacterium | reverse complement strand
AGCGCGTTCACGCAAATTGACCATACCCAAACTACTGCTGGAACGTTTGTCATAATTTTGTGTCACTGATTGCACATCAAAGCCAACGCCGTTGTCAATAATTTCTAAAAGCACCACGCCTGCATCTACTTGACGCAATTTCACTGCAATGGTTTCAGCCGAAGCATGTTTGCGCGCATTGTTAACGGCTTCCTCAACAATATAAAAGATAACACCTTGTTTCCCCATTTCAAGTTGTTGTGTGGCGCGTTCTTCAATATCTACAACTACTTTTTGCGAAAAAGTTTCCATCATTTTATCTGCCATAGCTTGAATGGCGGCGCCAAGACCTGCCGACTCAAGAATGAGCGGACGCAATGTAAACAGCATGTGACGAATTTCTTTGGTGGTGCGATGAGCAAGTTCTTCCAATTTGGTAACTTCATCAGAAGCGGCTTTGACATCTTTTGACATCATACGTTTTGTGATATTCAAACGCATCGCCATGGCGGCGACAGATTGTGTAGGACCGTCATGCAAATCGCGCGCGAGTTTTTTACGCGCTTCTTCATAGACTTCTGCCATGCGTTCTTTTTCTTCGAGCAAATCTTGATACAAGCGTGCATTTTGAATCGCGATGACCGATTGCCTGCCGATAATGTCGAGTAGTTTCAGACGTTCAGTGGTGAAGTAATCTGGCTCGGGGTGAGCGAATAATAAAACGCCATACACGTTAAATCCGCTTCGCAACGGGAAACAATATCCGCTGGTGCAATTGCGGAGTGCTACGACACGTCCAAGTTCAGGGTCGTAACCAATATCTTTGAAGGTAATCGGTTCACCTTCGTCTAAAGCACGTTTGAGAATGCCTTCTGCCGCATCAAATGTGACACGCATGTCTGCTTGGGTAAAACGGCGTGCTGAGCCAATCCGTAGTTTCCCTGCATTGAACAACATGACCACACCTACTAGCGGGTCGCTGACTGATTCTTCAATATCTGGGTTTAATGCGGCGGTACTCATATCTAAAGCCGAGTCAAGCACGCGTTTGTAACTTAATGTAGAGGAGAGCGTGGAAGTTAATTCATAAATCGCACGCATACGTTCATTTTGAATGGCGCGTTTCTTTTCTTCCGCATCTACCCACAAGGCACGATTCTTACGCATGTTGCTAATTAATCTGCGCCCAATCAAGCCAAAGATAATTCCTAGAACCGCTAGCATTGCCGCCACAAAAAATGATAGCGTGAGATTATCTTGCCCTCTGACACCAATGAAGATTACAAATGCGCTAAAAATGATGGCTGTGAGCGTTGCTCCCCAAAGTTCAAAATAAATGGAGCCAGTAAGAATGGGCAATAAACCAGCCCAAAAGGCAGGTCCGCGTAAGCCACCTTGCACAAAGTAAAATGTGGCGGCGAGAATCAAATCTACTGCAATGTTGATGCGACGATGGTAATTTGTACGGATGTTTAGCCCGGCGAGCGCGGTCATGCCGAGATTCCAGATAATCATTAATCCGAGGGGCCAAGCCGAAGAAACAACCAATTGCCCACCTAACCCGAGAGACACAATCAGCCCAACCAGCACAATCCAGCGTAATGATATGGCAAACCAATCTGCCATATAGGGGGTATCGAAGCGTCTCAACATATCATCCAATCATAACGAATAAATCGTACATCGGCAACTTTTCTGACGTTACAGGTAGATTACACCTCATAGCCCATTTGTATTAAATATCTTCCTAATTTTTCAGCCAATACTTGTTTTTGCTCAGTTGTATAGGACTCTTGAAACCTGCCAATTTTGCCTTTGAAAAAATGCAGACCTTGTTGCCCGTCATTTGCGCCAGGGCGATATTTTTCGCCTATTTCTTGGACTTGTAAATTGCTTCTGTCTAAATTGAGAAATTTTACTAGCCTGCCAAATTCTTCATCGAAATTTGTGAGCAAATCTTCATAACGGGCAATCAAAACATTTTTTTCTTTCGTCCATTTTTCCCATATAAATATATATTCTAAAATAAAATCTAGGCTTTTTTCAAAATCAGTCAGATGTGAAAAAGCATTCGGTCGTCCTTTGGCTAAAGCACGTTGACCATAATCATACGCGGAAAGCATCGCGTCGCGTGGGTCACGATAAATGTAGATAGGGCGAAGCAAGCCGAGGCTTGAAAGGAGGCGTGAAGATAGTGTCGGGCTGGAGTGGGCTTTAATCACAAATGTATTTCCCATCAAAGCAGGAATGGTCACCATTCCTAATCTTCTTGCAGATAAAACACCAATGTTGCAATTGACTTCGGTAAGAATATTTTGCAATTTATATTTTTCACGAATGTCACGCGCATCGGCGCAACCTGTGGTTTTCATCAAATCGTGA
>JAEURF010000284.1 GCA_016789205.1 Anaerolineales bacterium | reverse complement strand
CCAGCAATGGCCCCTTTCAGATTTATCCATCACCCTCGCCTCCACTTCCTTGACATGGGTACTGTTCGGCGTTTTGATACATTTGCTTGCTAGTGAAAAAATCACCAAAGACAATGTCTGGGTGACAGCGGGTTTTTTCATCGTCCTATTTGTTTACCTAAACATTTTGCGTGAACGCTTCCGTTACGGTGACTATCATTACTATCTCGAAGCCGCGACTGCTTTAGCAAATGCACAACCTCTACCCGATACATATTTATATCTTCCACTCTGGGCGACGCTTTTACAATTTTTAGTTCCATTAGGTGATTCTGGTGTCTTGGTCACATTATGGACTCTCAACATCATTGCACTTTCCACTTTCTACTTTCTACTTATCAAAATTTTGCATCGTTACAACTTTTCACAAAACCTTGCTACTGCCATAACTATTTTATTTTTGCTTATCAACACGCCACTTCTCAGAACCTTAGGCTTTGTACAAGTCAACTTGCTCGTCATGGATTTAATCATTCTCAGCCTACTCACTTATCCTAAAAATAATTTTCTTTCGGCTTTAACACTTGCGCTGGCAGTTCATCTCAAAACCTCACCTGCTGTTTTGGTACTCGCCTTTTTACTTGAATTTAATTGGAAATGGTTAATGTATTTTGCAATTAGTTTTATATTAATAGGGTTATTTCCAATTGCCATTAATGGTACATACCCATACTTTGATTATTTCAACAATGCTTTCCTGCTAACCCAAATCCCCGATACAAACTTCCATGACACCTCCTTTGATTCATTTTTACGTTTTCTCAATCCATTCTTTGGAATTCAAATTGCACAAACACGCATTATCGTTTTAATTACAAAAGTTTTCCTTTTGCTTGCAACTCTTTTTGTAATGGCAAAAAACATAACTCAAAAATCTTTTTCACAAGAAAATAAGTTATTCAACGCAATTCCTTCATTGTTTATATTTATGACACTTGCTTCACCAATTGTCTGGGACCATCACGGCATGTTTGTGACATTATCTTTTCTGCTTTTGATAAAACGAATCGAAAACCCAAATCATTGGCTATTATTTATCTTTGCATATTTTCTTGAGTTTGCATTGCCCTCTTTCGATTTCTTCCCTTGGTCGTATGGACGTTTAATCGCTCCACTGATTGTTTTGTGGTTGATGTTTGTCACATCAAAAAACAACGAGCCAACGAAGTTTATCCAAGCGATGAGTGCGTCGCGCTTTCATTGGCAAAGTAAATAATGGATACGTTAACTTGCTAACTCAAACAAATCTCATTCGCAATGCGCGACGCACCCTTCTAAAATTTCAATGAAGAAATTTATTTCCGTATTTATTTTCTTAATCATTTTGATTGCAGGCTTATTGACCTTTGATAATTATGGTCAAAGCTGGGATGAAGATTCACTGCAAACTTATGCAGTCAAATCACTCAAAGCCTATTCCACTTGGAGCGAGCAAGGCATCGTAAATTTAACCAGAGATGATTTAGCATTTTACGGTCCATCCTTTGTAATGATTGTTGAATGGCTTGTACAAAAATTAAACTTTCTACCATTTCATCTTTCTGATATACATCACCTGATTTATTTCATCACATATTTTTTTGGCGTGCTTGCTTTTTATTCAATTGCAAAACGTTGGCTCAGTCAAACCGCCGCACTTGGTGCAACTTTGCTGTATGCAACTCAGCCACTTCTTTGGGGTCATGCTTTTATTAATCCAAAAGACACGCCGTTTCTTTCTCTTTTTTTGATTTCAATTGCAATTGGATTCAAAGCCTTTGACTCCATTGACTTAAATGTAAAATTTGATAAACCCCTCACGCTTCTAACTACGTTCTGGCTTGTTTCTGTTTTGGGACTTTTCATCTTCACCCAAACCATTCACGACTATATCTCTACGCTCGTGATTTCCGCCCAAGCAGGGAATACAAACATTTTTTCACTCATTGCTAAAAATATCAGTGGTGTTTCAGCCGAAGTGTACACACAAAGATATTTCATCTTATTTTTACAAATTCGCGCTTTCTACTTTTTAATTTCTACTTCTATTCTTTTATATGCATTCTATCGCCTACAACCCAATTTACTAAAAACAATTCTCATTCTTCTTCCCGCTGGCATCTTGCTCGGCTTCACAACTTCTACTCGCATTCTCGGTCCTTTTGCAGGTTTGCTAATTACCATTTACCAATTACGAACAAAAGGGAAACGAGCCATTCTTCCATTAACAATCTATGCCATTCTTGCTCTTATTTTCACTTACCTGACCTGGCCCTACTTGTGGATGAATCCTGTCGAGCGTTTTGTTGAAAGTTTTAGAGAAATGTCACTGTATCCATGGGGCGGCTC
>JAEURF010000283.1 GCA_016789205.1 Anaerolineales bacterium | reverse complement strand
CTCTTGATAAGTCTGCCCGTCCAATTCGCCGCTTACTTTCAAAACGACGATTCCCTTTTCTTGTGAAGTCTCAATTTGCATCATGGCATTCTCCTTCGACCTGCTCTTGTTTACTTATATACTTCTTTACCTGTCTACCTGTTTACTCGTTTACCATTTACTTCCCCATTATATACCGGCTTTTCTTTGCAATGGCGCCAAGCGATGGTCAATTTCACTCAGCCAATGATTACGAATATAAGCTGGCAAATCCGCTTTTTCGATTTCCAAGCGCGCCGCATTTGCCCAATGCAATGCGGTTTTCGCATCGCGCATTTTATGTTCATAATATTTTGATAATTCAATTTGAGCATAAACATGATTTTTACTCGCCGCTTCTTCCCACAACCGAACCGCCTGACTTAAATCTCCGCGCTTTTTTTGTAAGATAGACAAACGCTTCACAGCTACGGGGAAATCTGATTCAGCCAACCCCAACTCGAGTCCACGCTCATACAGACGAGCCGCCTCATCCCAATGATTCAAATCTTCAAATAATTTTCCTAACGCAATAAAATCTAAACCATGCTCAACATGTCCATTATATGGATTATCAAGCAACTCGCTGACGTGACCCAACAATGCCGCCATCGCGACAACATCCATAGCATTGTGATAAAACACACCTGCCAATGGACTTGCATCGCCAGTTCTTAAATAATCAAAATACAACCACGGGATTTCATAACCCGGCACTTCATCTGATGAGCGTGTAAACCCTAAAACATGTTCTTCGAGATATTTCAAAGCACGCGAAGGCAATCTATCTCGCCATAATCTTCTGGCAAGCGGAAGTAAATCAATGTGAGCATAATTCTTAAATGGAACTGGAATGCGATGTAAAGAGTAACGAGTAACAAGTAATGGCGCGTCAAAAGATTTTCCATTAAACGTCACCAAGCCTTCGCATGGTGCAAGGAAATGAATCAAAGCCTCGAGCATGGCTGGCTCTTCGGCAGGGTCTCGCATGAAGAATTGCTTGAGGACAAATTTGCCATCAATGAATCTGGCTACACCGACTAAGAAAGCGTATGTTCCAGTTCCGCCACTTACGCCAGATGTTTCTGTATCTAAAAATGCGAATTTAGTAATCGGTAATTCCAAAATTCTTGGGTCTTTTGTGATTTGAGAAATAATGGAAAGCGGAAAGTGTGAATGTGATGAAACTTTGCCATGCAAATAGGTTTCGTCAAAGATTTGTTCGGCAATGAAGGTTTCGCCTAAGGCGTTGGTGACAATGTCTCCCCGAAGAATTGAGTCTATAGATGTAGAAGCAGGTTTCCCCGTAGCCTGAGGCGAGATTGTATTTGCCGTCTTTACGCCAAGCGACTTTAATTTATCTGCAAGGGATGCCATGCAGGCAATTTTATCTCTAAAATTATGCTTACTGAAAAATTACCAAATACTTTCGGGCAAGAATTGAATATATGATTCGCTCATCGGTTTGGCAATGATGAAGAGCCTGCCCCAACTTAATGAGCCGTCTTTTTCGATACAGGTTTGTAAAGTGACGTGAAAGTCGCCGCGATAGACTTTGTTGAATAAGCCTTCCGCAGTTAAGAATTCTTCAGTTTCTAAATCAATGAAGTTGCTGTATGGGCTGAGCGGGCTGGTGGCTTTGTATTGCAGAATTTCTTCTACATAAAAGTTTTCGATGCGACCATCGCCATAGACGAGTGAGATGATGTCGCCTGTTTGTAGTTGTGAAAAACTTATGCCTGCTAAATAGTTATGTGCGAGTAAGCCAATGTTGCCGACTTCGGTGGCAATGCTAAATTGTGTGATGGTATTTGCTTCGGTGGAAACATAGCCCGGATTGGCATATGGTTGTTGGATGATTGGGTAAGCCATGACATTCTGTACATAAATGCCGCGTAAGGCTTCTGCGTTTCCGTCTTTGACACTTTCGACGAAGGCGCTAAAGCTTGGGATGGTATTAATCGGCTCTTGTGCTTGGACTTGCGCTACTGGGATAAGTGAGCGGATGAAGATGCTGACAAGCGCGATGAAAAGAACTTGTTTTTTGATTCTGGATGCCATTCGAAACTCCTTGATTTCGAGCATCCAGACCCATGTTGGTGGAGGCTCGTCTTCGGTGACCTGGCAGTCGTGGCTGTTTGCACAGCGGTAGACCCATGGTTTTGCGTCCCTGCCTTTCGGACAGGTTTGCCATTTATCGGTACGATTCTTTTTTGTAAGGTACAAAACAAAACGGGCTTGACATTTGCCAAGCCCGCAGAGAAAGAGAACTATAGTGTTGAAAGCAGTGATGTTGTCTTCGGCGGCTTGGCGACCATAGTTGTTTTCACAACGTTAGGCCCGTTAGCTT
>JAEURF010000282.1 GCA_016789205.1 Anaerolineales bacterium | reverse complement strand
GGCTGGTACAAAATATCCAGCAACACCAACCAACATGCTGAACAAACCGCAGAAGAAAATAATCAACGCCATGCCCGCACCTTCACCTGTGCCAACTAACCAACCAAAAGTTTGTGAAAGCGTTGTGCTGGCACGCATTTGCGGCTCAAGCACAAAATCAGCAAGTGTACCTGCGATGATTGGTGAAATCGGATTTGTAAACCAAGCAATTAGGCGGCGAGCAGAAAAAACACGCCCTTGCACATCAGGTGCAACTTTAGATTGCCAAATGGCTTGATTGGAACCATTAACTAGAGGAATGACAATTGCAGAAAGTGCTACACCGAGAATCCAAACTGGCACGCCTCCTACTAGACCTAAAACTGCGATTCCCGCGCCGGAAATTATCCAGCCTAATAAGACTCCGTGGACACGGCGTTTAAATCCGCCCCATGCACTCATTATCACGCCACCAATGACTGCCGCAATTGCACCAGCAGATTGAACTGTGCCAAAGATAAGTTCATTGTTTGCGGTCTTTGAAAGAATCATCGGAGCAAGTAATGTAAATGAAATGCCTGCAAATAGATTTCCTGCAAAGAAAATCAGTTGCAAACCAAGCAGACTTGGGCGTGCGAAAATGTATTTGAAGCCATACGCGGCTTCTTTCCAAATACTACCTCTGTCTTGTGTGCCTTCTTCTGTTCTCTCTGGTTGCGGAATATGCACCAACATCAATGCGCCGATGGCAAATAAAAATGTGAATACGTCAATAAACAAGATGCCTGTCAACGCAATAAATGGAAGTAATGCACCTGCTAATAATGGAGCAATGACTCCCGGTCCTGCTTCTATTAAAGACATCATCCCATTAGCACGTCCATATTGTTCTTTGGGTACCATGGTAGAAATTGCGGCTGAATAAGCGGGCCATTGAAAAGCATTTCCTAAACCATTAATGACAGCGGCAACATATAGATGCCAAAATTCGAGAATGCCCATAGCTTGAAAGACAAGAATCAAGACTGTGCCCAAGCCTGCGGCTAAGTCACTGACCATCATCATCAGTTTGCGGTTGTGGCGGTCTATCATCACACCGGCAATCGGTGAAATGATAAGAAACGGTGTGATGAAAAATACTTGCATCAAGCCTAAAGCTGTGGCGCTTCCTGTTTCTTGAAACATCCAAATGGTAAGTGCAAATTGGGTCATCATGCTGGCAAGCACTGAAACGATTTGCCCAATCCATACAATTGTGAAACCAAACATGCCCGAAGGCTTTTTTGTTGAAGTCTCTTGCATTTGTTCTCCTTAATTTATTGATTCGCTCAAACACTTAACGCAAAAAGCGCAGGTGACATGCCTGCGCTTTCATATCTTACAACATCAATCGATATAGAGGACTTAATCGAAAAGCGTACATATTACACTCTCCTTTTTTTAAAGAAAGACAACATCAAAGCTCATAACATTAATCTGTGAATGCGAGAATACATATCACACATCCTTTCCGATTATTCAACAAAAATTTCAACGTGCTCACCATCTTCTTCATCGGTCACGTCAATGATTTTGCCGGTCACACCCATACGCAAGGCTTCCATTACATTGCTCATATCTACGCCTTGTACTTCGGGGGCGAAGTGTGCACCAATTTTCAAACCGGCATCTACCAATGCAAGAGGGATTTGAACAGATGCTTTTGAGCGACCGGTGCGGGTATCCGTCACACGCACACGCAACATTCTCGCGCCACTACCGCTTCCCGGCGGACGGGGCGGCGTGGGAATCCCGCGTCGAGAATCACTTAGGGCAGAAAGCAACTTCGCGCCTTCTTCCGCACTAATTTTGCCTTCCTCAATCAATTTTAGAATTTTCATTCTTTCTTCAGTGTTCGCCATTTTTATTACTTCCTTTCTATAATTGCTTTATTTCTGTCAAGGTCTTGTTGTTATGGGATAGCAGGCAATTTTTCTTCTTGCAACTCTTCAACAACTGGCGTGGATGAAGAGTCGTCGTCTACTTTTGGTAATTTGAATTTTAGCCAAATTGGAATGACCGAAAGCATGATGACACTGGCTGTAATTGTAAATGGAAAGGTCGGACCGAAGTTCTCCCACAATTGAGAACCAATCCACGGGGCGGGTAGAGATACAACACCTAAGCTTGTGCTGAACAAACCAAAGGCAAGTCCACGTTGTTCTTTTGGAACCGCTTTACTAATCAGTGATTGATATGCCGGACCAGAAATACCAGCACCTAAACCTGCTACACCCCAACCGACATAATAAAGCACAGTATTGCCTTGCGGAATATTAATCAGGATGAATAAACTGCTGGAGAGCAGAACCATGCCTAATGCAATTGGGAAGCGTTCTCCCATCTTATCTGA
>JAEURF010000281.1 GCA_016789205.1 Anaerolineales bacterium | reverse complement strand
AACAACAGCGCGGCTCGCAATGACATGGTGCATAAACAAAAAGACGGCATGAAAATATCATGCCGTCTTTTTAATTAATAGCGGTTTGGTTTTTTGTTTTGACGCACTGGCTTTGTATTGATTGTCAATGCCATGAGGTACGCTTCTACCATCATATCCCCAAATTGTTTTAGTCCACGAACGAGGGCTTGCATAAAATCCTTTCAATTGGCTCTGCCATCCTCTCTGTTGGGAGGCAGACTAGTTTTTACGGAGCAGAATCAGGTCAAACGTTAAGAACGAAGCGAGGTTTTGTAATACGGGAGCAAGCTGTCTGAGTCCATATATCTTAGAAATAAATTTCTTTGGCAATCTTCAAATAAATGAAAGATTCGGTTTCGCGTACGCCTTCTACTTTGGCGAGTTTTTCGGTCATAAATTTGAGCAGGTCTTCATGGTCTTTGCAGAAAACTTCGAGCATGATGTCGTAGCCACCGCTGACGAACACGCAATAGACAACTTCATCAAACTTAGAAACTTTGTTGGCGACTTCGAGCATCTTTCTGCCGTCTGTGCGCACACCAATCATTGCCATCGTACGCTTACCCATCATCAGCGGATTGGTAGCGGCGATAACTTTGAGATAACCAAGCTCAACAAGACGGTTGTAGCGTTGGCGAATCATGCCGGGTGAAACTTTGAGGCGTTCGGCAATTTGAGCAAAGGCTTCACGCCCATCTTTTCGGAGGGTGTCAATGATGTGCTGGTCAATGGCATCTAGTTTTTCAGGTCGCTCTGTGACGATTATGCTTTCCATACCCACATTCTATGACGATTTTGTATAAATGTCAAGAGAATTATAACTATTCATTACAAATATGTTTGTTTTTCTGCTTTTTTTGTTCCCCTTGAATAAAACGTCCCGCAGGTTTTATCAGGAAACCTGCGGGACGCTGTTTGAATTAACTAACTCCCTACTGCGGCTTTGAATTCTGTCCAAATACGGTCGTAGAGTTGTAAAGCATCGCCTACATCTTCAAGCCATTGTAAGCGGGCTTCTACTTCTGGAGATGGGTAAATTCCGGGGTTAGCAAGCACTTCTGGGTCAATAAATTCTTTGGCGGCTTGGTTTGGTGTGCCATAGCCTACAAATTCTGCGTTTTGTGCGGCAATTTCAGGGTAGTGCATATAGTTAATGAATACCATTGCTGTGTAAGCATTCGGTGCAGTAGCTGGCACAGCCAGGTTATCTTGCCAAATCACACAGCCTTCTTCAGGGATGACATACACGATTCCATCACGACCACCATAATCTGGTGAGCCTGCCAAAATCGCATCACCAGTCCACATGTGACCAAAGACAGTTTCGCCGGTGATGAGCAAGTCGTCATTGGTTTGGCTATCATACGCACGCACACAATCAGATTGTGCAATTAACAAGTTTTTGGCTTCCTCCAACTCGGCGGGGTTGGTTGAGTTGAGTGAGTAACCCAAATACATAAGCGCGGCGCCAAGCGTTTCACGTTGGTCATCTAACATGCTAATTTTTCCGCAGTTTTCTGGGCGGGGCTCAAATAGTTCTCGCCATGAGGTTTCATAGTCTGATACGGCGGTAGTATCTACTGCGAAGCCAGAAGTACCCCATAAATAAGGTACTGTATATTTTTGTTCGGGGTCAAAATATTGATTGACGTTTAATTCGTTCATGTTAGCGAGGTTAGTGACCACGCTTTTATCAATTTCCATCAAGTATCCTTCTGAGATTAGGATTTGCACCATGTAATCTGAAGGGACGATGATGTCATAGTCTGCGCCGCCTGCTTGAAGCGTGGCAAGAAGCGTTTCGTTAGAGTCAAAGTTTGTTTCTACAATTTCAACTCCACATTCTTCTTTGAACTGGTCTTTGATTTCTGGGTCAATATACTCAACCCAGTTGTAAAGGTAGATTTTATCTGCAAGTTGAGATGGGTCACCGCATCTGTCTGAGGTGATAGTTGATTCTGTACCTGTATCTGATTCTGTGCTTGCGGCAGGCTGGCAAGCCGATACCACAAGTGCCAGAAGAATCAAAATGTAAATCAGCGTTTTTTTCATTACTTCTAACTCCTTTTATTATTGTTAAATCACATCATCTTTCCATTTTGAATGACCACGTGTAACGCGTTTTCTAAACAAACCACCTCCTTTATTGTAACAACAAAATGAAAACGGAAAGATATGAAATTAACATGACTACTACAAGGGCAATCCAAGCGAGGACTTTGCCTGAGGCGTTGGTTTCAGCAAGTTCTTCACGATAGCCGGGGAATGATTGCCATGCCCAGTACAATCCTGTCAGCAAAATCAATGTGACGATTAAAGCACCAATTGTAAAGGCATTGAATAATGTAAAGACTCTAAATAAACCA
>JAEURF010000280.1:2153-2388 GCA_016789205.1 Anaerolineales bacterium | reverse complement strand
GTCGGCACAAGCGTTAAGGTAGGTGTTTCTGTAATCACTTGTTGAGTGGGCGTCCAAGTTGGGAGTAATTGAATTGGAGTAATCGTTGCTGTTGGAACCATTCCAGACATAGCACGCGCTGGGCTCAAAGGATTAAACGTCGCATTTGGCGAAAAATAAATGGCAACAAAATACAAGCCAATACAAAACGTCATAATCAATGTAAGAATACTGAGCATATCCCATATATCTAAAC
>JAEURF010000280.1:0-2143 GCA_016789205.1 Anaerolineales bacterium | reverse complement strand
TTATGCTCCAAAATAAATGTAGGTCACGCTTGTAGCGTGACAGTCACGTTAAAAACGTGACCTACAATAATTTACTGCAATAAAACAATTTCACTTTTCTCTTTTTGTTCAGCAATCCAATTTTTCAAAGTTAAGGCTTGCACAGTCAACAAAGCATCTGGGGTTAATTCATGTTCTCCACGCTCAATCACTTTGAAAATATGAAAACCAGCATCAGTAGAAATAATGTCGCTCACTTCACCAGCCTGCAAGGCAAACACGGCTTGGTCAGCATTTGCATCTAACAAATACCCTTGCGGCACCCAACCCAACTCACCTTTTGTAATCGGGTCATACATAGCCGCCAACTCATCAAAATCCTGACCTGCATTTAAGTTCTGCATCACCAGTTGCGCATCACCTTCATTATAGGTCAAAATCTGGCGCAGATGAATCTGCTCGATTAAATTCGGTATATCCGCAATGATTTTGTCACGCATCCATGCGGATTCTATCGAACGCTTCAACGCGATTCGGAAAGATGTTTCATCATATCCATGACTGGATTGCCATTGAGCAATTGAATCTGGACTTCCAAGCGCATCGATTCTTAACTGGAGGTCTGCTTCTGTCACCTCAAAATTTTCTTTGCGTGCGGCTTGAGATAACAAAAATTGAGCAATCAAATCATCCAAAACAATCTGGCGGGCTTGAGCATCTTCTATATTTGGAAACACTGTTTTATAACGGTTTAATTCCGCTTCAAATTCAACCTGTGTAATATATTCCCCATTGACCATCGCCACAGAAGGCGGAGGGGTTGGCGAAGGCGGTAGAGGCGTATCAGTCGGTATGGCTGGAGTCGGCGTGCTTGAAGTCCCCAAAGAGGCGCAGGCACTTAATCCAAATACAAGTAATAAAGTTAAATAAAATCGCATTGGGAAATTATAAATTAAAAAAGTAGGGACACGGCGACGCCGTGTCCCTACAAATTTGTAGATGGATTTTAGTAATCCATACCGCCCATGCCGCCCGGAGGCATAGCAGGAGCCTTATCTTTTTCTGGCATGTCAGTAATCAAAACATCAGTGGTGAGAATCATCGCGGCGATGGAAGCGGCATTTTCAAGCGCGCCACGTACGACTTTGACTGGGTCAATCACACCGGCTTTAATCATGTCGGTATATTCATCGGTCAACACGTTGTAGCCAATGTTCGGATTCTTCTTCTCAGAAGCTGTGCGGCGGACGGTGTCAATGATAACAGAACCATCTTGCCCAGCGTTTGAAGCGAGTTTACGAATTGGGGCTTCAAGTGCTTTCTTGATGATGTTAATGCCGACTTTGATTTCTTCATTGCCTTCTTCTTGATTCTTGGCAAGTTTATCGAGTTTGTTTGCGGCATTGATGAGAGAAATTTCACCACCGGGCACGATGCCTTCTTCTACTGCGGCGCGTGCGGCAGAGAGAGCATCTTCTACGCGATGTTTCTTTTCTTTCATTTCGGTTTCGGTTGCGGCACCCACGCGGATGATAGCAACGCCACCGCTTAACTTAGCCAAGCGTTCTTGAAGTTTTTCTTTGTCGTAATCGCTGGTGCTTTTGTCAATTTCAATGCGAATTTCTCGAATGCGTCCTTCAATATCGGCTTTCTTGCCTTTGCCGCCAATGACGGTTGTGTTTTCTTTGTCAGAGACAACTTTTTCTGCACGACCTAATTCTTGCACAGTGACAGATTCAAGTTTGCGACCTAATTCTTCTGAGATAACTTGTCCACCGGTTAGGATGGCAATATCTTGTAACATCGCTTTGCGGCGGTCACCAAAGCCAGGCGCTTTGATGGCTAATACATTCAACATACCGCGAATCTTGTTGAGGATTAAGGTAGCGAGGGCTTCGCCATCTACATCTTCAGCAATAATGACGAGTTCACGTTTGCCGAGTTGGACGAGTTTTTCGAGCAAAGGCACAATATCTTGCGCGGCAGAAATTTTCTTGTCATAAATCAAGACATACGCATCGCTGATTTGTGCTTCCATGCTTTCAGCGTTGGTGATGAAGTATGGAGAAAGATAGCCACGGTCAAATTGCATACCTTCTACAAATTCTTTTTCGTCAGACATGCTCTTGGATTCTTCAACAGTGATTACGCCGTCTTTACCAAC
>JAEURF010000027.1 GCA_016789205.1 Anaerolineales bacterium | reverse complement strand
CATCGTCATTTTTTTCATCTGTTTTAATAGAACCAAACGCCATTCCTAAGGCACCACCAATTGCCATACCAATGGCGAGATTGTCGAGTGCCGCACCAATTGCGATGCCAATCGCTAACCCAACTGCGAAACGTGCGCCTGCATTTTCTTTTTTCATAAATTTTCTCCTGTAAAGTTTCCTTGACTTTTGAGATTGTAAAGTAAACTTTACTTTAAGTCAAGGGTGATTTACCGCCTATTTTTGAGTTAAAAAAGTGACGGTCACCTTCGAGGTGACCGTCACTTTACTTGGTATTAAAACTCATCTTCTCTTTTACAGCATTTGGCAAATCAGGTAATTTACTTCTTTCAATTAAAAATGTCGTTACTTCATTTAATTCTTTGAAAATATAGTGTTGCCTTAACGCGCCTTCCAAATATCCTGCGCCACTTGTGCCACCTGTGCCAACGCGCATCCCAATCATTCGGCGCGTCATCAACATGTGTCTGTAACGCCATCGTGAAAGCAATTCATCAATATCAATCAACGTCGTCAACAAATCAAAAGGCAGATGAAAAATTGGTAAGTTGCGATACATCATAATAAACAAAACGGCGCGCATGGCATTCATTGAAAAATCACCAGAGCCATCTTGATAAAAAACTTTTTCTAACGCTTCCACTTGTTTTTGCTCAACATTCGATAAGCTGTTTGCATAAATCTGTTTGTAATCACTCCAAAATTTCTGGATGCCATTTTCAACGGGATACAAACTTTGATATTCCTTCCAAAGCGACTCATCGAAGAAGGGAGTCCGTTCTGCCCACTTGACAATTAACTCTTTCAAAGTCGCTTCTTTTTCAACGTTTGTAATTGTTTCATAATCCTCGGCATTGAATCCACCTTGACGAATACTTTTGTAGTATTCAGCCTTGTAACGGTCTTCCATTTTCAAACCGAGTTTGGCTTCAATAATGCGAAATTGTAAACTTTGAAACCCAGAGGATGGTTGTAATAAATTTCTAAATTCTAAAAAGTCCATTGAAGTCATTGTCTCTAAAATGCTGACTTGCTGAGTCAATACCTCAAAAATTTTGACCACCCGTTTTAATTTATGAACCGCAATACTCATTTCTCCCGCATTGTCATTGACACTGTCTTTCGAGAAAATATCTCGCACTAAATCTAATTCATAAATGATTTGTTTAAACCATAATTCATACGTTTGATGAATGATAATAAATAACATTTCATCTGTCGCACCTGAACTTTTAGGGTTTTGGCTTTTGAGAATCTTATCGAGTTCGAGATAATCGGAGTAATATAAAGAATTTGAATCTTGTTTTGTCATTTTTATATGGCTTTCTTTATCGCTAGGACAGTAATATCATCAAATTGGTCTGCTGAGCCGATAAATTCTTGAAGACTTGTTTCAAATTTGTTTACTAGTTCTGTTGGGGTTGCCTTATGCTTTGCAATCAGTTTTAGCATTCTTTCTCTTCCAAAAAATTCTCTATTGATATTTAACGTATCTGGAATCCCATCTGTAAACGCAACTAACATATCATCATCAGCAAGCATAATCTGTTTGGCTTCAAAAATTGTCCTTGGAATTACACCGATTGCAGGACCCGTACGCGGTAATTCGGTACGCACCTGTCCATTTTTGCCGATAACCAAAGCAGGTTCATTGCCACCGTTAATATAGGTAAGATTACCGTTTTTCGTGTCTAATATGCCGATAAAAATTGTGGCAAACATATAGGCTTCTGCATGAGTGGTTGTGACATAATTGTTTGTCAATGAAACCGCATGGAGCAGGCGTTGTGCGTGGGTAAATTGTTTCAAGTCTTGTTGATTTGAAAACTGGTCCGTTGTGGAGGCGGCGCGAATCAAACTACGGAAGAGAGTCATAAACAATGCCGCGCCGATTCCTTTTCCGCACACATCGGCAACTAAAAATGTCAGACTGCCATCCGGTAATATGAAAGCATCATAAAAATCACCAGCCACTTCTTTAGCGGCTTTGAAATAGGATGCGATTTCCCAGCCTGCTACTCTTGGCAACTCCTTAGGTAAAAATTCTTTTTGAATATCTCTGGCGATATTTAATTCTTTTTCAAGGCTTTTGAGATATAAATCTTGCAAATCGCGTAAGTGTTTTTTTTCTAAACTAGATTGAATGCGTGCTTGTAACAATGTTGGCTCAAAGGGTTTGGGCAGATAATCTTCAGCGCCTAATTTGATTCCTTTAACCACACTTTGTAAATCGTTGTTGGCGGAGATAATAATGATGGGAATGTCACGGATAACTGGATTTGCTTTTGCTTTTTCCAATACCGTGAAGCCATCCATGATGGGCATCATAATATCGAGCAGGACTAAATCAGGTGCTTCACTCTCGATTTTTTCAAGCGCTTCTTTTCCGTTGACGGCTGTGATGGTTTCATAATTTAAATCTTCAAGTTCTTGTTCAAGATAATTCACATTGAACGGTTCATCGTCAACAATTAAGATTTTGGGTTGTGACATTCTCGCCTCCAATAGAATTATCCCAAATACTTTTCTAACATTGTGAATAATAAATTCTCGTTGAGAGGTTTGGTGAGGTAATCATTGCAACCTGAATCTCTTGCTTTTTTTTCGTCACCGTCCATCGCATGAGCAGACAAACCAATAATTGGGGTGGATGATAAAGTCTCGCGAATCTTTCGTGTCGCTTCATAACCATCCATCACAGGTAAGGAAATGTCCATCAATATCAAATCGGGTTTGTTTTCATTTGCCATGAGAATGCCTTGCTCACCATCTCGTGCAATCAGTAGGTTGTAGTCATCCTCTAGTAGTTGGGAAATGAGGTCAACATTGAGTTCGGTATCTTCGATAATAAGAACGGTTTTCATAAAATATCTCCATTGGGCATATTATTAATCACTTAATTTGGTGACATATTTGGGATGGTAAGCGTAAACGTAGAACCTTTACCAACTTCACTTACGGCGGTTAAATCTCCGCCAAGCAGGCGGGCAAGATTTCGACTAATAGCGAGTCCTAGCCCTGTGCCACCATATTCTCTGGTTGTACTGCTATCTGCTTGTTGAAATTCTTCAAAGATGCGACCTAACGCCTCTTTACTGATGCCAATTCCACTGTCGGCGATGGAGATGCTTAGGTTGTTTCCCTCAGGTCTGCGTATAGAAAGAACGATACTTCCCTCATGTGTAAACTTAGCCGCATTGCTCAGTAAATTAAGTAAGATTTGCTTAATCTTTTCTATATCAGAATAAACCATACTGATTTCGTTATCTGATTCCTTTTTTAGTTTTATACCAGATTTGAGAAGCGGCGAGGCAATTGCAATACATTGTTCTGCCAATGCGTTGATATCAAAATTCACGCGGGCAACATCCATTCTGCCTGCTTCAATTTTAGCGATGTCTAACACGGTATTAATTAAGCCAAGCAAATGCTCTGAACTGGCAAGCACTTTATCGAGATTTTCGGTTTGCTTTTCAGGCAGAACACCTTCCGCCTTGCGGCGGACAATTCTTGTAAACCCGATAATTGCATTAAGTGGTGTACGTAATTCATGACTCATGTTTGCGAGGAAAGCACTTTTGGCTTTGCTGGCGTTTTCTGCTACAGCGCGTGCTTCTTCGGCTTCGTGCGTTCGCTCAGTAACACGTTGTTCAAGTGTTTGATAGAGACGTGCACTATCTACAGCGCTAGCGATTTGACTACCAGCGATAACCAATGAGTTAACTGAATCTTGAGGAATAGGTCTGTTTGTTTGTGAGTTATCTGCTAAAAGTACACCGATGGCTTTTCCTTGGGCGATTAATGGCACGCTAACGTACCCTTTGATTCCGAACTGAATCAATGAATTACGTTGCGCTTCATCTTTGACCTCATCTATGCTATTGACCTGAACAGGTTCGTGGCTATGAATACTTTGTGTAAGTATTGAATCTTTTCTTTCGAGAGGGATGGATAAATTTTTAACCGTTTCCATTAATTCGGGCGAGCCGCCAATGATATGCCCATCTTTGAGAACTTGTTGTTTTTCGTCCACTAACATAATCATGGCGCGGTCAAAATTCAAATGTTTAATCACTGCCTGTAAACTTTTTTCAAGCAATTCATCGAGGTCAAGAACCGAACTGACTGCTAATCCAATTTCGTATAAAGCAGTAAGTTGTGATATTTTCTGTTGCAAAGTTACATTTGAAATTTGTAAGTTGCTATTCGAGGCGAGTAACTCATCGTATTGGTGTTCGCTTTTTTCACTTTGTTCTGCCAGAATTCTATGTTGACGGTCACGCTCAAAGTCGCCAAGCTTAATTTGATACGTAAACCAACTATACAGCGCAGGGATAAAAGCAAACCATGCTATCCATTCCCAAGCCGGCATACGAAGCAATGTGTAAACTGCTAAAGCCAATGACAATGCCACACCGCCCCAAACAGTTGTCCCTATCTTTGGACGCGGATTTTCCCAGATGAATTCCCACTCGCAATACTCGTCTCCATGCAGACGGCATTTTCGCTCGTTAATTATAGCGGGCTGAATGCCCGAATGAAATTTTGGGAGATAAATCAGAAAACCTTGAAATCCATTGCAAGTGGCAAGGATGGAATGAATATGAATCTCTGGTGGAATATTCATCAAATGCGAGTCTGGGCGCATTCTCAACACAGCGGAATTTGATGTGGTTTCAATCGTTTCAATATCTAAGTTTGTATATTTGGCGACAAACCTCGGGAAAATTTTATAGACATAACTTAATGGAAACGGGCGCGTCATATATTGAATGGCATTTATTTCATTTAGCCTGCCTTTGTTAAAATGAAAATCATCATCACCACAGACGAGGCGACAAGTTTCAAAAAAGAAAGTTGAAAATTCGCGTGAATATCCGTTGCCTTCATTCAAAATATATTCAGGAGTGATATGGTAGTTTGGGTCTGGAATGGCGGAATTGAGACGTGTAATAATTTCTTGAAAAGCCTCCGCTTGCGCCGCTGTGACGCGCTGATTTTTTTCTTCAAGGCTAAGTTCAGATGGTAATTCTTTTTCCAGTCGCTCTTTTACAAATTCACGCACATAAACCAACGCTCCTTGAAAGACTGCGCCACGGCTTTGATTAATTGGTTTTCCTTCATCATTTAATCCAAAAGGACGGCTGACCATAGTAGTGGGAAGCGGTGGAATATATGGTAATTTGAATCTAGAATGAGGCATGGGTTCTCCGTCTCAGTCAATTCCAGTAGATTAATTCGGTGGTTGTATTTGAAAGACCTGGCGCAAAAAATCGTTGATAAACATCTGATTGGGGTCGAGTTTTTGCCGAATCTTGAGAAAGGCATCCATGTTTGCTCCATACATAGACTTCAACTTGTTTACAGAATAAATCGCTTTGCCCCAATGTGGTTTACCACCTAGTTCAATCCAATCTTGTTCAATTTGTTTAAAATAAGATTCATAACTTTCAACAGGGCGATTGTCACCTGTGAAAGTGAGAATTTCGATACAGCAAGTATGGTCTTCACCTGAAGCAGGGGAGAGATAAGCGTTGCTGTTTTTGATGTAGCGGGTGTGTAAAACCATATTCTGAGGATACTGACCCTGTTTCTGTGCGGCTTCGATGCGCTTCACGACTTGCATCCACGCCTTTTGCACCAGCGTAAAATCATTGTTAGGGATATTAATACAATAACTCATATCCCAGACAGGCATATAGAATAGTTGATAATGAAAGACTTGCGCTGAAACAGCAACAACACTTTGCGTAGGCATTAAGCCTGATAACAACTTCATAATGTATGGTGTCAGCCATGAATTTTTGTTTAGGGCATCCATCAAATAAATGCCAAATGAATTAATTTCAAGAAATACTTTTAATTCATCCCAGCCCCATGTGACTTCATTCTGTGTAATTGGTTTGTCTGTTTTATCCCATGTTTTAATCCAACATTTTTGATTGAAGGGAAACCAGAACACTTCAACATAATCGTGACTGGTTACTAATTGTTTAATATTCGCAATGGTTTCTTCCATGTCTGCGCGCGAATCGACAGCCTGTAAATTAAAGCGTGGCACACATTGAAATGTAACGCTATAAATAATGCCTAATGCGCCGAGGTTGACACGCATGGCGTTCATCATTTCTTCGCCGTCTGTTTCTACTGAGAACGTTCGCCACGTGCCGTCTGCCAATAACATCTCCATCGCTACAACTTGGTCAGAATATGTTCCCATGGTATAGCCTGTTCCATGACATCCCAATGCCACCGCACCTCCAACCGTAATCCATGGAATGACGGTTTCAGTTTCAAAAGAAAGGGCATTGTTAGGGTTTACCACTGGGGGAATGGGTTTGTCATCAAGGTCGAATTCTTCACCTGCAATTGCTAGTGATAAATCACCAACTCTCATCCCCGCTTCCACCGTGACTTGATTCTTGACCGTATCTACCGAAAGAATTTTATTTAACTTCGACATGTCAATTATCCAGTCGTTCGTCGGCACAACAGGAGTCCATGAGTAGCCGCCGCCGAGCATACGAATCTTTTTCTTTTCTATGATTGCGTTTTTTACAATGTTCGTTAATTCATCCTTATTCTGTGGTGTACAGATGAATTCAGGATGAGCCGTGAGATTTTTACCCCAGTTTTGCCATGTTGCATTCTTTTGACAATTGCCTGCATCTTGCATGGTGAAATCTCCTGATTAAAAATTTTGTTACAGAGAATTCTTATTCTCTTTTTTCAAGACACTGTCAATTTCCTGTACCAGCCGATCACCTACAAAGCCTTGCTTTTTCATCACAACAGCAACGCTTTCTTTTAATTTCAAATTTTCTTCATCTGTCAGGTCTTTCGCACTCAGCACAATAATCGGGATATTTTGAAATTCAGGGCGCATTCTCAATTTTTCAATCATGCCAAATCCATCCACCTTTGGCATCATCAAATCAAGCAAGATGATATCGGGACGTTGCGCTTCAATCGCCTTCAAACCTGCTTCGCCATCTTCAGCAGAATCTAACCTGAAATCTGATTCAGGTATCATCTGACTTAGCATCTCAACAATTTGCGGGTCATCATCTACTACAAGGATGTGTTTATGCATGTGAGGTGTTTTTTCGATAACTTGATTGAGCGCATCCATTACTGCAGTTGGGTCCAGTGGCTTTAATAAATATGCCGCCGCACCAAGCCTAAACCCAAGTGCTTTGTTATCTACAATCGTGAGTAGTATCACTGGAATATTTGTTGTCGCTGGGTTGGCTTTCAGGTCGTGTAGAATTTGCCAGCCATCTGTCTCCGGCATAAGGATGTCAAGCAGAATGGCGTGCGGTTGTTGTTCTCGAGCAATACTTAGCGCTTGATGTTTATTATCCGTACCAATAATCTCAAATTCGTTTTGCGTTAAACTCTCTTGTAAGAGATAGACAGCATTCGGGTCATCATCAATCACGAGGATTCGTTTTTTGCCTGTGTCAAGATAAGATGCTGATTGCGATGCTGAATCAAGTTTGCGATCAGAGATTGAGGCGGATTTATAGTCAGGTTGAGTCGGAATTGAAAGTGTAAATGTTGAACCTTTTCCAACTTCGCTCGTCGCAGTCAAATCACCGCCAAGCAGACGTGCTAGATTGCGACTAATCGCAAGACCTAAACCTGTACCACCATATTGACGTGTCGTGCTGGTGTCGGCTTGCTGGAATTCGTCAAAGATTCTTTCGAGCGCTTCTGCGTTAATACCAATGCCACTATCGGTTACATGAATGCGAAGGATTGAATCTTCTTGCTCCATTTCTAAAGCGATTTTTCCTGCATGGGTAAACTTTGCCGCGTTGCTTAATAAATTCAAAACGATTTGTTTGATTTTGTCTTGGTCGGAATATATGATTAGATTTTCATAGACTGGCTTTTTCAACGTGACAGTGGGTTTGAGCAATGGCAAAACAAGAGTAGCACATTGTTCCAGAAGCGCAGTGATATTAAAGTTAGCGGCTTGCACATCCATTTTGCCAGATTCAATTTTGGCAAGGTCTAGCACCGTGTTAATCAAGTTCAGCAAATGTTCGGCGCTCGATAAGACTTTATCAAGATTATCTTTTTGTTTATCAGGTAATGCATCTTCTGATTTTCTGCGAACGATTCTTGTGAAACCAATAATTGCATTCAACGGTGTACGCAGTTCGTGACTCATTGTGGCGAGGAAGGCACTCTTGGCTTGGTTGGCTTGTTCAGCGGCGGCACGGGCTGATTGGGCTTCATCAAATAATTTTGCATTTTGAATTGCAATCACAGCCTGACGTGATAAACCTGTTAAGAACTCCAATTCAGAATTAAGAAACTCTTTATTTTTTCCATTGCGCCAAACAGCCATTAACCCAATTAACTCAGCATTGGCAAGTAATGGTACTGCTAATAAATGTTCATCCGAATTAATATCAGTCCCAGCGACTTGAACACCACGTTTGTCATTATCTACATCATTGACGATTTCACCAACTTTATTTTTTGCAATATCACCTAAGATGCCTTCGCCTAACTGGATGATGTCGCTTTTTAGATTTTCCGCTTCTCTTCCGACGGCGGCAATGGCTCTGAATATTTGACCATTTTCTTCGGGGAGGAAGAGTGCACTCAATTCGCCTTGTAATACATTGTGCGCGTGATTTGCGATACCTTGTAACACAGTAGATGAATCGAGTGTGGATGAAATATCACGGCTGATATCTAATAGAGCAATATTCTCACGTTCACGTCGGCGTGTTTCTTCTAACAGGCGTGCATTTTCAAGTGCCACACTCATACTGCTAGCAAGTGTTTGCAATAAACGCACATCGGATTGCGAGAAAGCATTTTCGTGGTCAACGTTTTGGAGAGAGAGAATTCCGCGAACCTGATTGTTAATCAACAAAGGCATACCCAGATATGACTTGGCTGGGCTTCCTGCCGCTATGACGCCGCCTAATTCGCGCCGTCGCTCGGCTACATTTTCATTGACTAAAATCATGTGGCGGTTATCAATAATATATTTTGAAAACCCAATTGGCTTGGTAGGTTCGACGTGTAAAATCTTTCCTTTTTCAACTGCATAACGCCAACTGCATAATTTATTTTTTGGGTCGTATTCAATAATCGTTACCACTTGGGCATCAAAGATTTCTTGCAATTTATCGCCAACGAGCTGATACATGGCTTCGGTTTCCATGCTAGCGGATAAGTCTGCTTGTACACCGTTGATGATGGCGAGTTCAGCATTGCGTTCTTCGGTAATTTTTAAGAGACGTTGAGTTTCATCGAACAAGCGGGCGTTTTCGAGAGCAACACTCATGGCATTTGTAATTGTTGTCAGCAAACGCAAATCAGATTCGGTGAATGCATTTTCATTGTCTAGGTTTTGTAGGCTGATCACACCAGTGACTTCATTACCAATCAACATGGGTGTAAATATCAGTGACTTGGGTTCTTCACCTTCTAAAATAGGTTCTTCGCCAAGTTCAAGTGTGATTTGTCTGTAATTGCTGTTGATTAACCATGGCTGACGGGTTTCGATTACTTTTTGGCGGAAGGCATCAATTGGAACTGCTCTTCCTAAGATAATCCGTTCACCACGTTCAATTAAATATTTATGGTCAACCTCTTTTTTCTGGTGGTCAATTAAAGATATCAAAGTTGCTTGAGCATTGAATATCTCATTAATCTTGTCACCAATTAAATCAATAATTCCTTGGAAATCCAATTTGGAAGCCAGCCCTTGTTGAACACTGTTAATTACTGCAAGTTCAGCGGCACGGTCTTCGGTCAGTTTTAAGAGGCGTTGGGTTTCATCAAACAGGCGAGCGTTTTCAATGGCAATGCCCATGTTGGAAGAAAGTGTTTGTAAAAGGCGTAAGTTACTTTCATCAAATGCATTCTCTTTGACACTTTGAACATCTACAACACCTAATATTTTTTCACCAACCATAATGGGAACACCCATATAAGATTGAATATCAGGGTCATCTTCTGGTGATGTGACGTATGCTTGTGCGCCTTGCTTTTCGATTTCTTTGGCAGATTTTAATAACAAAGGCTGGCGGGTTTTAATAATTTTTGTAGTTAGTCCGCCTTCACTTAATTCCCACGGCGGTTCATCCTCAAAATATTTGCCCGCGTAGCTATAGGTTAATTGCACCATGTTTGTTTTTGAATCAAACATCAGAATATCAACAATTTCAGCATGAAAAATTTCGCGGATTTTATCACCGACATTGTATGTGACTGTTTTAACATCTAATGTCTTTGACATCGCTTCGCCGACTGAGTTGAGAATTGCCAACTCAGCTGCACGCGTTTCTGTCTCTTTTAAGAGGCGTTGGGTTTCATCGAAGAGACGCGCGTTCTCAAGCGCAACACTCATAGAAGAGACTACAGTTTGCAAAAGACGTACACCTGATTCGCTAAAGGCATTTTCCTTTTCATAATCACTGATGCCTACCATACCAATGATATTTCCATTACTGGTAATGGGGATAGCTACAAAGCTTTTTTCCATTTGTGTGCCAGGCAGCAGATTAGATCCTATCTTTGCCATGAATCCAGCTAGGTCTTCATTAACGATTAAGTTCTGTTTCGTTTCATATACATATTTAGACATTCCTCTAAACTCACTTGGCTGTAGAGTAATGCGCTTTCCATTATCCTTCACGTATGCGTAATATACTTTGTTAGATGATATATCAAACAAACGGATATCAATATCATGAGTTTGCAAAACTTCACTTAGTTTATCGCCGATTAAGTCATAAATGGCTTGCATATCTAGTTTGGATGCTAAACCTTGTTGAACGCTATTAATGATGGCGAGTTCGGCATTGCGCTCTTCGGTAATTTTTAAGAGGCGTTGAGTTTCATCAAATAGGCGGGCGTTTTCTAAAGCAGTGCCTAATGAAGCAGACACAGTAGTTAATAAACGGAGTTCGGATTCACCGAAGGCATTCTCACGCTCATAGTCCTCAATAACAATATTCCCAAGTATGCGATCATTACTAATAATAGGAACATAAGCACCTGATTTACTATCATCAGTTCCTTCAAAAGAGGGGGATAAGGCATTTCCTTCTGCAGTGGTATTCCAAATAACAGGCTTACGGCTTTCGACCATCTTTTGCCAGATGGGTCTCTCCTCAGGGTTATGGGAAGGAATCTCTAAGCGCTTGCCATGTTCGTATTCGTAAAGATAATGAAGTAGATTTGTTTTTTCATCAAGCCAGCGGATGCCAATGTCGCCTGTCTCTACTACATCCCTTAATTTATCACCAACCATATCAATAATGGCTTGGAAGTCCAACTCGGCGGCGAGTCCCTGCTGAATGGAGTTGATGATGGCAAGTTCATCTGTTCGTTGCTTTAATTCTTGTTGTAAAGTATTGACATCAGTTAAATCAATTGGATTTGACTTAGATGAGCGAATCTTCTTCCCCACAACCGCTTCTTTCTTACCCCTCGGCTTGGCTACTTTTTTCTTGATAGTTTTACCTACACTTGAAACCTTCTTCGCCATACCGCAATGCTCCTGAGGATATTTGCTCTATT
>JAEURF010000279.1 GCA_016789205.1 Anaerolineales bacterium | reverse complement strand
ACGACATTTTCAGTTGCAAGCACGCCACCAATTGGCAGTCCATAACCAACATGAGCATCGGGCATTAATGCACCTGTTACAGTCACAGGTAAACGCATGGCATTGTTCATTTGAGCCACAGCACCATCGTCAATATGTTCACGTCCCCAAATAGGAAATGGAATTGGATTTTCAAGCAATGTATCAGCCAACGGTTCATCTTTTTGAGTGAGGCGAATACACTCACGCGCAAGGTCTGCTAACAATGAGTCAGCCAAAAAAGATGTTGAGTTTTGGCGAACAGCATCCAACTGAGTCAGAGCCGCTTCTCTATCTAGACCCGATTCCATTAACTTGTTGCCCGCATCTTTTGCAAGCCCAATAATTTTTCCATCTTGCCAATTATTTAATTTCAGGATTTTTCCTGTAATGATGTCCATTTTATTTCTCCGCTGTGTCATTCTGAGCGTAGCGAAGAATCTCTACTTCGTTGTGCGAGACTCTTCGGTCACTATCGCTCCCTCAGAGTGACACGACTTGTTAAATTGGCTCTGGCGGAATACAACTTTCATCAAAATCAATTGTTGTAAAAACTTCCGCTTGCAAAACCCAATTTCCATTTTTTGTTTTTTGCCATTTGGCAGAATACACACCCGAAGAATTCACTAATTTTTTATTAAGTGTATAACTGCCTTGCCAATTGCCGAGTTCTTCAGCAATGCCCCACGTTTCATTGATAGTTATCTCTCGCGGTGTACGGCGATAAATTGCAGTGGGGTCTGATTCAAAAACTTGACTCCATCGTATCGCTTCTTCTTTTTGACCGTGAGATTGGTCACTGCGACCTGTGACGATGTGATAACTTGGAGCAAGCAAACTTCGTATGATTTCAACATTTTTATTTTCTATGGCGATGTTAAATCTTTCACGCGCTTCGCGAATCATTTCATTTGATGTGAGCATGGTGTATTCCTGTGTTATTTCTTCACGATTGTATCTTTGTAAATTTACTTGCCTTCAATAGTTTCGCTAAGAAAATTATCGTACGCAATGTACCCCAACCTAGTGTCAAGGCAAGTAGTACCACATACATCAAGCCGACATCAGGGTTGAAGCGTAATGCAAGCGGAAGGATATCTTTTGTCAAAGGCAGTCTGACAAATAAAAGAACGCCTGCCAGAGCCAAATCCACAAAAGCCAAAAGTATCGTTTGCAGAATCAGTTTTCGTTTTAGTATTGGGTCAAACTTTGGTTGTAATGACCATGCTCGAATTTTGCCTATAGACCAAACTAAACCAATGCTTAATAACAGAATAATAACGATAAGTAAGATACGGATATTTTTTTCAACAAAATCCGCAGCCCCCGCTTCTAATGGTTCTAACCCTACAGCCAGCATAGACAAAGACCAGCCAAGGTTGAACATTTCAGGGGCTCTGCTTGAATTGCTTTTGTTCATCAACAATACAATACCAGTTTCTAATTCTGGAATGAGAACCATCATTGAGTAATATCCCAGCCAATCACCGCGATGAGCAATACCTGTTGGCGTAATGCCATTTGGGGCAACAGGTATGACTTCATTAAAAGGAAATACAGCCCAACCCATCCCATAACCTGCATTTTCACTATAGTAAATTCCGGGCGTATGGAGTTTATCAATTCCCTCAGCAGAAAGAATTGAATTGCTTTGATATTGCCCATTATTAAGATGCGCGATTAGGTAATGAGTCAAATCTTCGGCGCTGGAGAATAAACCCGCAGATGGTTTTACAATTCGTGAATATGGCATTCGGTTGTCGAATGCTGTTGTAAAACCAAAATACGAATAATATCCACTACTTACATTTCCAGTCCGAGCATCTTCTATAGATGTAAACGATTGATTCATATCTAGCGGAGTGAATATTTTTTCTTCAATGTATTCTTCGTATGATTGCCCAGATACTGTTTGGATAATCAACCCAAGAATATCGTAGTTGGTATTAGCGTATTCAAACGCTTCGCCCGGCATGAAATTTAAATCTACCGTGCTTAAATCGCGAATGCTTTTTTCCAGCGCATCATCGGATGCATCGGTATTTAAGTTTCGAATATAACTTTCACGTTCATCAAATCCGCTGGTTTGATAAAGTAGATGACGAATTGTGATTTTGGGCGAAACTTCTTCATCTGCAACACGAAACCATGGCAAATAGGTTTGAACAGGCTCGTCAAGATTGATTTTGCCTTCTTCTACTAACTGCATGATAGCAAGTGCAGTGAATGACTTAGTTAAAGAAGCAATTAAAAATGGCGTATCTACTGTCATGGTGCGCCCATTATCATCCGCTACGCCGTAGCTTTGTACATAAACAACCTCATTATTTTGAACGATTCCAATTGCAACGCCAGGAATATTCAGGTTATTCATT
>JAEURF010000278.1 GCA_016789205.1 Anaerolineales bacterium | reverse complement strand
TGGGCAGATGAAACCTGGGCGGCAGGACACGCACTAGAAATCGCCGAAAAAGAAATTCAAGAAATTGAAGGCAACAACTTATTCTTTGCTTGGTTCAACAAAGGTACAAGTCATGTCGCCTTAAATCAATATGCGGATGCATCCATTGCATACGACCAAGCCTTTCGTTTATATGCGAATTGGGATACAAAAACAGGCAATCGTCCCTTCCGCATGATGTGGTATCAAACTGGACCATACTTTGCCTATTATTATTCGGCTCGTTATCAAGATGTGATTAATCTAGCCGATACAACCTTGAACGATACCATTTCAACACCAACCCTCGAAGAATCATTACTCTGGCGCGGACGGGCTTATTACATGATTGGCAATACTCAAGCTGCCATCGCTGATTATCGCGCGGCATTAGGAGTCCATACCAATTGGTTTCCTGCTGTGCAGGCGTTGCAAGAGTTGGGTGTTCAACCATAATGAAAATTCTCCACTTCGCTGATGCACATATTGATATGGCAAATTATGGACGGCATGACCCTGCTTCGGGTTTGCCTCTTCGCGTTTTAGATTTTCTCAAATCATTAGACACAATCATTGATACAGCGATTGGGCAAAAAGTGGATATGGTCATCTTTGCGGGGGATGCGTATAAAGACCGCTCACCGTCTCCGACATTTCAACGCGAGTGGGGCAAACGCATTATGAAATTATCTCAAGCACAAATTCCAACTTTGTTACTTGTTGGCAATCATGATATTTCTCCAGCGATTGGGCGCGCTCATGCTTTGCAAGAATTCAAAACTTTACAAGTGCCCTTTATCAAAGTTTTAGATTCACCTTGTTTACTTAAATCAGAAGACTTATGGAATTTACCCCTTCAAGTAATTGCTATGCCGTGGATTGCTCGTTCTGGATTAATGGCTGTGACCGGTGAAACAGATTCTAAAGAAGCCTTTACTCGTATTGAAGAAAATATTGGCGAGTTAATCGAAGGCTGGCTAGATGAATGTGATTCATCTTTGCCAATTGTTTTAACGGCTCATGCTTCGATTGAAGGTGCAAAATATGGTGGCGAAAGACTCGTCATGCTTGGTAATGATTTAGTTTTATCAGGCAGTTTAGTGAAGAATCCAAAATTTAATTATGTAGCCATGGGTCATATCCACAAGCCACAAGATGTGAATGAGAGTAATCAACCGCCGGTGATTTATCCCGGTTCGATTGAACGTGTGGATTTTGGTGAAATAAAAGAAGATAGATTCTTTGTGATTGCAGATGTTGAAAAAGGCAAAGATACAAAAGTAGAATGGATTCAACTCACAGACGTAAGAAAATTTATAGACCGCCGAGCAGTTCTCACATCCAGTGAAGAGGCGACGAAGTTTCTAAAAGACGCATTGCCGAATCCAAAAGAGATGTCTGAGGCGATTGTCAAATTAACGGTGGAATATCCAAGAGAGTGGGATTCGTTAATTGATGAATCGGCTTTGCGAAAATATGCTGAAACAGCCTTTGAATTTCATTTGGTCAAACGCCCGCAAAGTGAAGCGCGTGTGCGCATTGCAGAAGGTCAAGTGGTGAGCAGTTTAAGTGCTATGGATTTGTTGGAACAATATTTTGACTCAGCCAAAATTTCAAATGCGGATGAATTAAAAAAATTAGCACGTGACATTATCTCGGAAGAAGATTAATCAGCAACCAAAAAGTCGGTTCTGTGTTTACTTTATAAAGGAGATACAACATGAGAAACTTAAAATGGATTTTGCTCGGTGTGTATTTGATTATTGCAGGGTTGGCTTTACTAGGTGTCGGCTTCCCATTGGGAAATGTGATTGCAGGCGTATGCGCCTTAATCGCAGGCATATTGTTTATCTTAAATCGCTAAATAAATTTATAATAAAAAGCAGTCTCTAATTAGAGACTGCTTTTTGATTTTTATATCTCATCTCTTTATTGCGAGGTTTCATGTCTGCTGAAAATTCACGCTATCGCTGGTTTGTGGTTGTTGTATTTTTCTTTTTTATCTTGTTGCATCAAACTGATAAATTAATGATTGGTTCTTTGCAAGTGCAAATCAGTGAAGACTTTCAAATCAATAACACCCAATGGGGTTTGGTCAATTCTGGCGCATTGATTGTGGCGACAGTTTTATATCCAATTTGGGGTTATTTATATGACCGTTACGCGCGTGCAAAGTTATTATCGGTTGCATCTTTTATTTGGGGAGCGACCACATGGCTGAATGCGATTGTGCGAACCTTTGGCGGATTCTTAGTGACACGCGCCTCAACCGGCATTGACGATTCATCTTATCCCGGTGTTTATACACTGATTGCAGATTATTTCGGTCCAAACCTACGCGGAAAGATTTATGGCATTCTGCAACTTGCTCAACCGCTTGGTTATTTG
>JAEURF010000277.1 GCA_016789205.1 Anaerolineales bacterium | reverse complement strand
CAATCAACCCTGTGGTTTGAATCGCCGTCGCAATCTGACTTGCTAGGGTCTGCAACATCACAATGGTATCTGGGCTGAATTCAGCGGTTTGCTTGCTTTGCACATCCAAAACGCCAAGCACCAAATTCCCTAATGAAATTGGCATGGTTGCTTCGGATTTGGTTTCGGGAAGCAATTCATTTCTTAAATGAAGTGGGTCTTCTAATACATTGGAGACAATCCGCGCTTGGTTCTTTGCGGCTACCCAACCAATAATAGAAGCAGACCCGACTTCAAGCCTGTATTTTTTATTGATTAATTCTTTAGTAGCAGGTCCAGAGCCTGTTTTGAAATCAACATATTTTCCGCCGCGGTCGGTGAGAAAAACGCTGGCTTGATAAAAGCCAAACTCCTGAACCAATAATTCAGTTGTCTTATTAAGCATTTCATCGAGGTTTGGAATGGAAGTGACGTTCTGTGCTACTTCGGCGGCTGTACGAATTTGACGGGCGCGTTCATCTACTTTTTTTTCAAGTGATTGATAGACATTCCCAAGTTGGTCTGCCATGTGATTAAAAGAACTCGCCAGCAGACCGACTTCATCATAGCTAGTAACCTCTGCACGTTGCTCCCAGTCGCCATCCGCAAACCTTCGAGTAATTTGTGCTAAGGATTGTAGCGGTTGCACAATTCGCTTGGCTCCCCAATTAAATAAAAGATAAAAGATGACCAAAGCAACTACAAAAATTAAAACAGTAAAGATAGTTAAACTGGTAATTTGTGTAGCAACATTCGCTGAATTAATTTCAAGTAATAAGGCGCGCATCCGAAAATACATCAGCCCGGCGAGTAGGGCAAGCGGAATAAAAGCAAAAATCAGGAGCGTTCTTGCAAGCGTGTTTGCAAGGCTCCCTTCAAAGATTTTTTCTCTCGTATCCGCGGGCGATGTTGATGTGGTCATGTTGAGGCGTAGATAAAACTATGTAAATTCCCAAACAGGTTCCCCGTTAAGAATGCGGCGGATTTGGTCAGGGAATCGGTCTGGGTCTAGCGGTTTTCCTAAAAATCCATCAAAGCCTGAGTCTTGAGCTTTCTTCATTTGCTCTGTGCTGGCTTCAGCAGTGACGGCGATAATCGGCACAGACTTGAAACGGTCTGATGCGCGAATTTTTTTCAATGCGCCATAACCATCTTCATAGGGCAGGCGAATATCCATCAAGATTAAATCTAAACGGGGGAGGGTATCGGCATACTCTACCACTTCATAGCCTGATGTTTTCCATTCACAATGAATGCCTAAATACCCTAACATGCGGGCGATTAAAACAAAATTGGATACGTTATCTTCAACCACCAACACAGCCGCATCTTTTGGAATGTTCGGCTTACGAATCGGTTGGGTATCCGAAACTGCTGGGGATTTTTCCTGTTCAGCCATTTGTGCTCCTTATAATGAAGCGCTCGATTTGTTGGATGAGGGTGTCAATATCAATCGGCTTTTGGATATAGCCATCACACCCAGCTTCCAATGATTTTTCACGGTCACCGCGCATCACATTTGCAGTCACTGCAATAATCGGAATTTTGGAAAATTTTTCAATTGCTTTTATTCTGGCGGTTAATGTATAACCATCCATATCCGGCATGTTGATGTCCATCAAAATCAAATCAACTTTGTTGCTTTCAAGTTTCTCAACGGCTTGCTCAGCTTTCGATGCTTCGAGCATGGTGTACCCGTCAGCATTTAATACTCTCCGTATCAAATTCCTGTTATCCGGATTATCTTCTACATACAATATTGTACCTTTATTCAATTCAGACATTTCAAATAAAACTCCAGAGAGAATTTTACTTTCAATGCCAAGATACACGCATAACAGCTACCTTACAAATAAAATTCCAAATGTATTGCAAAACAGCCGAGCTAATATGAACTCGGCTGCAGAGCGGGTGGCGAGAATCGAACTCGCGTATTGTGCTTGGGAAGCACATGTTCTACCACTGAACTACACCCGCATGGTTGTTGTTCGACGATGCGCGAAATTATATCACGCGATTTATATGTCGTTGCGAGGAGTGGTTTGGCATGATGAAGCACTCGTCTACAACTCGCAATGACATGACGCGCATCTTTCTTCGGGGATTATTGATTCCGCTTCAGCAACATGTTTGCTAGCCCCAACAACAGTTGACCGGCTTCACCATCTGGTTGGGCTTGTTCGGCATAGGTCATGGCTTTTTGCGTTTGCTCAACTGAAACTTTTTCAGCATAGTCTTTTGCGCCTTCACTTTCAAGCAAATTTGCGATTTCACTTACTTCCTCCTGTTTGATTGGGGCTTGCTTCCAACGTTTCGCAAATTGACCATTTTTTTCAAGCCCATACAAAACCGGCAGTGAATTTTTGCCTTCAACCAAATCACTAGCAACCGAT
>JAEURF010000276.1 GCA_016789205.1 Anaerolineales bacterium | reverse complement strand
GTGCGAAGCCATTTGTTCGGGCAGTTGATTCCACAAGATTAAGCCTGCCACAAGCCCAATGGCAATTAATGCTAGAACAAGAATGATTGTAGTTTTTGTTTTCATTTTTTTTCTCCTTTATGTTTCATGTGAAACCTTGAGTTATGTCATTGCGAGAAAGGCTTTAGCCTGACGAAGCAATCTTATAATTTTGTTGGGATTGCTTCGCCGCAAAGAACAAGAACGCGGCTCGCAATGACATATTTTTATTCTTTTGGCAAATTATTCTGCGCCATCGAAACCATGCCACTCAGCCCGCCAAGATTCATTGTATCAACTGCGGAGCTTGGCACAATCACCAATGCGCCTTTTTCTTTTAAGCCTTCAAATAACATATTCATCGCGCGTAAGTGCAAAGCGGTCGGATTGTTGATATAAGCTTGCGAAGCCTCAGCAAATGATGCCGCAATTTGCTTTTCAGATTCGCCTAAAATCACACGCGCCTGACGTTCACGTTCTGCTTGCGCCTGACGAGACATCGCATCTTCCAAATCTTGTGGAATGACAATATCTCGAATTTCTACCGATTGAACTGTCACACCCCAAGGCGTAGTGCGTTCATCAATCACGGCTTGTAATTCTTGGTCAATTGAACTGCGACCAATCAAAATATCTGCCAGCATCTTTTTGCCGATAATGTCACGCAATGCAGTTTGCGCCGCCCAATCTACTGCCGCGCGATAATCTTCAACTTCCAACGCGGCTTTTTCGGCATCCCACACGACCCAAAATAACACAGCATCTACATCTACTGGAACTGTATCTTTGGTCAAGGTTTTTTGTGCGGCAAACGGCGAAACCATTACACGATGGTCAATCCATGTAGCAATCGTATCCACAATCGGAACAATCCAAAACAAACCCGGTCCTCTCAACCCAATGAATTTTCCGAGCCGCAACACAATTGCTTTTTCCCATTGTGATGCAACTTTCAAGGCAAACAAAATGTATGTGGCGATGAGGGTCCAAGTCAGAACCCATGTGCCAAGAATTGCATCCGAATATTTTCCATCGCCAAATGCTACGCCTAACACTGCAATCAATAGAAACACACCAAACAATGTTCCTGCAATTGGTGAAATGCGTGGGTCGTTTTGTTTTTTATTTGACTTATTAATTTTTAAATTCATTTTGACATTCTCCTTTTTTATAAACCTTTCGCTTCATTTCGATAAACTCAATGCGCTTCCTTCTTGACTTTCAATCTGTCTCTAACCATTTGACTGATATCTTGCGCCGAAAATCCTAATCGTTCTGCTTCGTTGATAAATCTTTCCGTGAGCGCAATTAATGACTCACGCCTCAACTTTTCTGTCACTTTCGGTGACGGAATTTCTGTAATGTATGTGCCACGTCCTTGTTGCGTTGAAATGATGCGTGCTTCATCCAACATCCGATATGCCCGTGCTACTGTATTGAAATTGACTCTCAGTTCTTCAGCCAATGCTCGCACCGTTGGCAACTGGTCGCCGGGCTTCAAAATCCCATTGGCTAATTGGCTTTGCACTTGCTCTACGATTTGTGTGTAAATGGGCATGCCTGCGTGAAAGTCTAAGTGAAGGGTGAGTTTTTTATCTGCCATTGGCTCTCTAATAATTGTACTAATTGTATCATTGTATGAATTGTAGCATTAAAGAGGAGTTTGTCAAGGCTAAGAAAATGTGTAAGTTGGTGAGTCAAATTTTCCCTTAGGTTTGAGGCGTTGTGTGTTTATAGTCTTCTAACAATGGAAAATTATCGGCATGGTAGAATCATCCGCGTTCATTAAAGGAGTAAAAATGCAAAAACAAACTGGTACGTGGACTGAGAAAAAAGGGTTGGCGCAAATGTTAAAAGGCGGCGTCATCATGGATGTGGTGAATGCCGAGCAAGCAAAAATTGCGGAAGATGCTGGCGCGTGTGCTGTAATGGCTTTGGAACGTGTGCCTGCGGACATTCGTGCTGATGGTGGCGTGGCGAGAATGTCGGATCCGGATATGATTTTGAAAATTATGGATGCAGTCACAATTCCTGTGATGGCGAAGTGCCGCATTGGTCATTTTGTGGAAGCGCAGATTTTAGAAGCAATTGGTATTGATTATATTGATGAGTCGGAAGTATTAACTCCGGCAGATGAAGAACATCATATTTTGAAACATGATTTCAAAGTGCCGTTTGTGTGTGGATGCAGAAATATTGGTGAAGCCTTACGCCGTATTGGTGAAGGCGCGGCAATGATTCGTACTAAAGGTGAAGCTGGCACAGGTGATGTGGTGGAAGCGGTTCGTCATGCGCGCAGTGTGATTGGTGCAATTAAACAATTGCAAGTGATGGGTGATGAAGAGTTAATGACTTTTGCTAAAAATAATGGCGCACCTTATGAATTGGTAAAAGAAGTG
>JAEURF010000275.1 GCA_016789205.1 Anaerolineales bacterium | reverse complement strand
GTATAACAAAGGTTTCTATTGCGAGCCAACTTTTGTAACAAACTTGCCTTTTAGTCACCGCTTATGGAAGCATGAAATGTTCTTGCCAATTAGTATGATTGGTAAAGTCAGCAATTTAGATGAAGCCATGAAGATTGCAAACGATGTCAATTATGGATTAACGGCTGGTTTCTACGGAAGCCAAAAAGAAACCGATTGGTTCTTTGACAATATTCAAGCCGGTGTGACGTATGCAAATCGTCCACAAGGTGCAACGACTGGTGCTTGGCCTGGCTATCAACCATTTGGTGGTTGGAAAGGTTCTGGCGCAAGTGGCAAAAACGGCGGCGGATATTATTACGTCCAACTATATATGCACGAACAAATTCAAACATCCGTCAAACATGCTCCTGTGAAGGCAAAAGCATCTACGAAGAAAGCAGTTGTCAAGAAGAAAGCGGCGAAGAAAGTCGTCAAGAAAAAGAAGAAATAAGACATCCAACGACAGACCGTAAGTAAATCAAAAACGCTGACTATTAATAGTCAGCGTTTTCTGTGAGGTAAAATTGCGGATGAGGAAAACAAATCATGGAAAATGAAGAACCCTTTAGCGTACGTGTTGGGACATTTTTCTTAATCATGGGCATTGGCACATTCATTCTATTTGTGCTTTCGGACATTGCCGAACAACCTGACTTTGATTATTTGTTTGTGGCTTTATTATTAATCGGCGGAGGTTGGTACATGCGCCGTAATAAACCCAAGCCACCACCAGCAAGCAGATTTTCTTTGCTGAAACGTTTCCGCAAAGGCGGAAATAAAGGCACAAAACCTGCCGGAAAACCCGTTGAAGAAGACGAAGGCGAATAGAGATTTATAGATATGTCAAAATTAATTACGCTAAAAAAAGCAATTTCAGAATTTGTCAGTGATGGGGATGTGGTTTATGCCGCAGGCTTTACACATTTGATTCCATTTGCGGCTGGGCATGAAATGATTCGTCAAGGCAAAAAGAATCTCACACTTGCGCGCGCCACACCAGATTTAATCTACGACCAAATGGTGGCGGCAGGTTGTGCAAAAAAAGTGATTTTTTCTTATATGGGAAATCCCGGCGTTGGCTCATTGAGAATTGTGCGTAAGGCAATTGAAAATGGTCAACTCGAATGGGAAGAATATTCTCATTTTGGCATGATTACTCGTTTACAAGCCGGTGCATCGGGCTTACCGTTTTTACCAATGAGACAAACTGGCGCAGAAGATTTAGAAATTGCGAATCCATTAATTAAAAGAATTGAAGACCCTTATGGTGGTAAAGATGTTGTGGTTGTGCCTGCATTAAATCCAGATGTGGCGATTGTGCATGTGCAACGTGCAGATAAAAATGGCAACGCACATTTATGGGGCATTATCGGTGAACAAAAAGAAGCCGCCTTTGCCGCAAAAAAAGTTATCGTCACTGCTGAAGAAATTGTTGATGAATCTGTAATTCGTTCAGACCCAAATCGCACCATGATTCCAAGCATTATTGTCAGTGCAGTTTGTCATGTTCCGTTTGCAAGTCATCCATCTTATTCGCAAGGTTATTATGACCGTGATAATGAATTTTATTTGGCATGGGACAAAATTAGCGAATCACCTGAACTTGTAAAAAAATATTTAGATCAGTGGGTGTATGGTGTAAAAGATAGAAATGCTTACTGGAAAAAACTCGGCGCAAAAACGCACAAGCGATTAAAAGTCAAAGCCAAATATAGTGACAAAATAAATTACGGAAGTTATTGAATAGTAAATAGGTAAAAAAGTAAACAAGAAATGAGTAACGAGATACCAAGTTTTAATTTCGGCAACAATGGATTGCCAATGCACTTTTTACACGCCAATGGTTATCCGCCAGAAGTTTATAAAAATTTATTTGAACTTTTACAAAACCAATATCATCTTTTGGGAATGAAACTTCGTCCGCTTTGGGATGATGCAAAAATAGAAGATGTAAAAAACTGGCATATTTTTTCTGATGACTTACTGCGCTTCCTTCCTACGGTGACGCCTGATTCAGCAATCGGAGTTGGTCATTCCATTGGAGCGACTGTCACCTTGCGGGCGGCATTGCAAGACCTGAAAAAATTCCGTGCCTTAGTTTTACTTGACCCTGTGCTTTTTGTCCCATCTTTTATCTTCATGTGGAAAATAATTTATGGTCTGGGCTTAGGTAAAAGATTACATCCAAAAGTGGCGGGTGCATTGAAGAGAAGGAAAACTTTTGATAATCTTGAAACTGTCTTTCGTGGATATAGAACTCGTGAAGTTTTCAAATACATGAATGATGAAGGTTTGAAAAATTATATTGCAGGCATTACAAAACAAAAACCAGATAGATCTTATGAATTGGTTTTTAGCCCTGAATGGGAAAGTCACATCTATTTAACTGGCTTACA
>JAEURF010000274.1 GCA_016789205.1 Anaerolineales bacterium | reverse complement strand
CACTTTGTTGGAGGTTGCTTCGTCGTGACTTCTTCACTCCTCGCAATGACGTAATTATCTGGCTTTTTTCCCCTTCTTCAACATTTCAATTGCTTTCAAAATTCGATTTTGTCTTGTCTCTTCTTTTTTGGCTTCATTAATCCACAATACGTATTCGCGTTGATGTGTATAAGATAACCTATCAAAGAAAGTTTTTGCTTCTTTATCTTTCTTTAATTCTTTGATTAACTCTTTCGGCAGTTCAAGCACTCGTGGCTCAGTATCAAGTTCAACGGTTATCTTAATTTTGTCACCAAATGTTTTACCAATCTTTTCGCGAATGTCTTTCAAAATAATCAGCATGTGAAAATCTGTACCCATGCGAGTCAAAATGCCACGATAAGGTACGCCTTCAATATTCGCTTTGATTTTCGGACGCTTCGCCTCAAACGCCTTTTCTACATCAAATGGAACTTCAACAAATGCCCCACCTCCACCCGCATTTTGAATGGTTGCTGTAAATGTATGTTTTTTAGGCATCTTTTATTTTTTTTCTAAATCTCTTGGAATCAAATTTTTACCGGAGACATACGCACCGATAATCATCGCAAGAACGCACAGCATAAAACTAAATAAAACGGCAGTTTCAAAACGCCCCATGATTAAAGCATCAAGAATTGGCATGTGTTGTGTATTAATATTCATTTTTAGAGACGTAGGAATTAACGCGCCAATGATGCCACCTAAGAATGCGCCGAATGCCATGCCAGTATATGCGCCAATACTTACACCGCCCGTTGTACCGGCAGTTTTTACAGTTAAGTACGCAGTCAATATGCCGGTCAAAATTCCAAGCACGATTCCGATGATTGCACCAATTATCATTCCATTTAATGAAAGTGTAATTGCGCCTAGACCAAATCCTAAAATCCCGCCAAATATTGTGCCGATGAGAATGCCTAATCTAATACTTTTTTGAATGATTGTGTCTTTCATATTTACCTCGAATTTAGAAGAAACTTCTTTGTCTCTTCAATCTTCTCTTTATCTACTTTATTTGTTGATTCCCAATAATCTAACAACTCATTTATCGTCAGCACAGCATGTAAATTAAAACCTGCTTGTGATAACGATTCTTTTGCACCAGATTGACGGTCTATCAACACCACGACATCTTTGACGATTAATCCTGCACTGGTCAATTTTTCAATCGCTTCAAACTTGCTTCCACCTGTTGTGGCGAGGTCATCAATTATCAGCACCGTTTCACCCTGATGATATTCGCCTTCAATATCCGCTTTTGTGCCGTACGTCTTAGTCTCTTTGCGCGGATAAATCATCGGATAGTTTCCTTGCAAAGAAATAGCAGTGGCTATCGGAATCGCGGCGTAAGGTAAACCTGCAATACGAGAGAATTGGAGATTAGAGATTAGAGACTTGTATGACTCTGCGACTTGTGACAATAATTTTGGATGCGAAATGATTTGACGAAGGTCAATATAAATTGGAGATTGCAAACCTGATTTCAGCGTGAAACTTCCAAACTTGATACAGCCAGCGGAAAGTAAATTATCAGAGAGAGAAGCGAGTTGGGGGTTGAGAGATTGGGTCATTGATACAATTCACAGAAAAAATAAGAGAATAATCCACACAATGCCTATTCATATTTCAGAAAACTAAGATTACAAGTAAAATCAATTATACTGCTTCTACCTTATCCCCAAGTGGAGATTTCTATGAATTTACAAGAACTACTCAGAATTTCTAGCCGAACATTTGCCATTGGTATTGAACGCTTGCCACAGACCTTGTCTAATGCAACCACCATTGCCTATTTACTGCTGAGAGTTTCTGATTATCTTGAAGATAATGAAGAAATGGATGTTAACGAAAAAGTCAACTTGCTTAATTTGTGGATAAAGATATTAAGTAAAGAAGCACCCGTCGAAGAATTAACCAAGCATCTTTCTAAAGCGAATAAAGAAAACCCCGATGCACTCGTAGCACAACAAGCCCAAGATATTATTATGCAGTTACATGCGCTCCCGCTTGTTTTACAAGAAATTATTATTCATCATGTTATTAAATCTACACAAGGAATGGCGAGATGGACCAAAACAGGTCCAAAAGTTGACAATGAAGCCGACCTTGATGACTATATGTTTGAAGTCGCCGGACGTGTTGGCTATCTAGTCACTCAATTGTTCGCATGGCATTCAAATGAAATTCGTCGAAAAGAAGAAAAAATCATGCCGCTCGCACGTGAGTTTGGGCTGGGATTACAAACCGTAAACATTATCCGCGGCTTACGCGAAGACTTTGACCGCGGTTGGGTTTACGTCCCTAATAATTTTCTCTCAGAGGTCGGCATTTCATCCGAAGAACTTTTTGACCCTTCACAACGCCAGAAAGCATTAAGAGTATTAGATTTACTGACCAATAAAGCAGAACGTCATCT
>JAEURF010000273.1 GCA_016789205.1 Anaerolineales bacterium | reverse complement strand
ATATCTGTAGTAGTAATAATGCCATACGATGGATTCTTTTCACTAACATCCACAACAAGACTATTAATTTTGCGACGACGCATTAATGTCATCGCATGAGAGACACTAGAATCAGGGTCAACGACCACAACGGGGGAAGACATCCAATCACGGACGAGGTTTGGCATGAGATTCTCCTTTCATTTCAAAACGGCGGCTTTACTTCAGAACAATTTTCACGCTATCCAAAGCCAAAATTGAGCCATCTGCGGCGGATTGGTCTTGGATTTCAATATAATACATCCCAGCAGGAAGGCTATCTAAAACCATTGTGGTATCAAATGTGCCGGGTGCACCAAAATCTGGCGCAGTGACGTTAATCGGTCCAGCCATGTATTGATTGTCATCTTCATCATAAACAAAATAAGATAAATTATTTTCAAATGGTGCAATGCTGACCGAACCTGTCAATTGGAAAGAACGATTGGTTAATTCAGTATTATCAACAGGAGATGAAATCACAATTTCGCGCTTAACGCCAGTTGGCGCCACTGTAGTGTAATTGACCAAACGTAATTGATTTTTCACCAATGCATAGGTCTGTGTAGTTTGTAGGGTTGGGCAACAACCACCATCCTCAAAGCCATGCACAACTACATCTAAAAATATTTCGCCGTTAATTATTGAAATATTATTTGGCATCGGGCGGTCATCAATTAAGAGCGAATCTAAAAATACAGGTTCGCCTGAAACATTGGCATACACGGCTAAGACACCAAAGTTGCCACTACCACCATAATTTTCTAAGAATAGTACAGCCGCATCACCTGCACCATCGCCCGTTACGTCGCCTAAGGCAAAAAATTGAGTCACAGCGATATAAGCATAATCAACTGAAAGTGTATCTGTTCCGCTTTGATAAACGCCGTCACTCATTTGCACCACCATGCCATCTTCACGCACAAGCGCAGGGTATTGTGTATTTTTGATTTGCTCAATCGTCAATGCCGATGGTATCGCTGTCGGCGGAGAAACGGTATCCACTGGTGGAGCAGGTGTAACCACGTCTGAAGCGGTTGGCAATCCACAAGCAAGTGTTGCCAGAATAAATATCAAAAATAATTTTATGGAATTAATACGTTCCATGTCTGCCCTCCATCTTCTGTGCGATATAAAGTTCTGCGATTGGTTGTGCTAGTAGCGATGAGCCATCCGATTCTTGAATTGACAAAACTCATATCGGTGACCGTGTTGCCAAAGGATATTTCAGAATTGATGATATCGAATGTAACGCCCGCATCTTTCGTGACGTAAAACTGGTCGCTGGAATAGAAAACGATTTCTTGCTCCGATGGAATTTCAAGCAAGCCTGCTTCTGGAATATTTGTGGGGAATGCCTGCCAAGTTGTTCCACCATCATCGGTTGAGAAGATAAGCGTGCGTTGGTTTGTGGATGTGACGCGCAAGACCAAAATGCCTTGTGTGGCTGAAACGAAATGAATCTTTTCAACTGTGATTTGACTGTTTTGTGAACCTGATGGCAATTCAATATCTTCAATGTTGACCCATGTTCCACCGCCATCATCGGTACGGAATAAATAGATTGTGCCGTTTGCATACACCACGCCACCAATCCATGCAGTTTGCATATCCAGTGGAGTAAGCAAAACTTTAATGCCACCTAATGGCAATGTATCGCCTGAACCTTCGAGGTTTGGGTCGTTGGTGTAAACACGTTCCCATGTTTCGCCACCATTGTTTGTTTGAAAAACAGAAACAGCCATTGAGCCTGCGCCAATTCCTAAGTCAGCTAAAATCCAACCGTTGTTTTCGTCTATAAATTCCAAGTCACCGGCGCTAAATGGCGTTTCAAATTCTTGCCAAGTTAATCCGCCGTCACGTGTTCGATATAAAAAGCCAACAAATGGATAATTATTGTTATCAGCAATTTGAACCCAAGCATTGTTTTCATCTAAAAAATAAGTGAAAACAGAGTAGCCTGTTTCTCTCAAGTCGGGCGGCGTGACGTTATACCAAGTGACACCGCCATCATCGCTACGGATAATTTCTTCTTCGGTCACACCCCAACCATTGCGTTCATCTATCATTTCAATATTGATAATAGAAGGCGAATCAATTAATGGTGCAGATGATATTTCGGGCAGAGGCGTGGATTCAATTGTGGTCAATGCTTCGGGAGACGCTAACGCTTCTTCCGCCGTTGCAGTTGCCAGCGGAACCTGAACATTTTCTTCGGTTTGAATAGATTCCGTTGTGGCTGTTGGCGTGCATGACATTAATAGTATTGATAATAAAAAAAGATAAAGAATTTTTTTCATAATTGCTCCTTTGATTAAGTCGCAGGTCACAAGTTGAAAGTCAGACCTGCGACCTTTGACTTGTGACTTGTTAACCTACAAACTCAAGTACCGTCGCTTCACCTTGCCCCACACCTACACAAAGAGTCG
>JAEURF010000272.1 GCA_016789205.1 Anaerolineales bacterium | reverse complement strand
GTCAGTTGTATATGCTAATAAATATTGTAGGGTAAGTTCTACATCCAATTCTTTGTCATCTTCTTGATTATTATTTTCTTCCATCAGTCCTCCATTTCAAATATCAAATAACAAATATCGTTAATTTGTCTTTTCGTGTTCTTCTAAATCGGTCAATAACAAATCCAATGCACCGGATGAAATTTGTAATTCCCTCAATGAAATCGCAAGTGAAATCATCATCAAAATTAAGGCGATTGCAAACAACCATTGACTCGTCATCATCCAACCTGCAAACAATGCAAACATACTGATGACACATAATAACAAACTCAACACGCCAAAGATTTGCATATTCTTAATTAAGTAGACGCGATGACGTAAATTATCAATTTGAGGCAGTAATGTTTTATCTTGGCTGTTATGGTATTGATTATATAAATTACGGATAATTGTAGCAAGTGTCAAGAAGCGATTGGTGTAGGCGAGCAGTAATAATGAAACTGTCGGGAATAATAAAGCGGGGGTGGTTAATGAAAAATCCATTTGTTAGCTCACAGAGCACACAGAGAGCACAGAGAGTCTTTTTGTTTTTCTCAAAAAACTCTGTAACCTCTGTGGCAAATCACATCACCCAATTCCAAAACTAACTTCACCTGGGTTCACCAACAACATCGGCACATGCATATTGAATTGCGGCAAATATAAATTACTAATATCCGCATCATACACAGACATCCATGTCGCGTGGGAAATGTCGAGGTTAGTAGCCAAGTCGCTTTGAGTCGAGATGCGAATTTTTCCCTTCATCGTAAATGACCCCAATAAAATATCCGCAAATTGCATCACACGGTTTAATTCACTCGTATCAAAATCAACTGTATCTTCCGCAGGCGGCGCCACATGAAAAGCAATCACTTCTTTCATGGATACAAACATTTCAGCATACGAAACAGATTTGGGTTGCGCGCCAGCAAACAACAAAACATTTGGTTTAAGTAAATGAATATAATTTAATTGATTTTGTGTGCGCAACCAAATGCTCGCACGCAGGTTTTCTTTAACAACAATTTCACCGCGCACAAACATATGATGTGTGTACACCATCACAGTTGCAAGTTTTTCATCAGATGCAAGTGGTTTCATGTAGACTCCGTTCTACATATTATAGTTTATACTCACAAAGTTATGACAATTGAAATGACCAAAGACAAACGTTGGATTATCCCGCCTCACATTACGGGGGAAGCTGATTCAGCACTTGAAAAATTTCCCCCCATCTTGCGGCAGATTCTTTTCAATCGTGGTTTTGCGACTGATGCAGATGCACGTGCATTCTTAAATGGAAAACCCAATTTTGATTCCAATCCATTTCAAATGACTGGGATGCAAAAGGCAATAGATAGAATTCAATTTGCAATTAAAAATAATGAACCAATTGCCATTTATGGTGATTATGATGTTGACGGAGTCACCGCCACTGCTTTGCTTGTGGATGCATTAAGAAAATTAGATGCCAATGTAGAAGGTTATATCCCCAACCGTTTTGAAGAAGGCTATGGATTAAATCCAACCGCATTAGATGATTTGAAATCAAGAGGTGTGAAGTTAGTTATCAGTGTAGATTGTGGAATCCGCTCCCCTAACGAAGCATTACATGCAAAAAATATTGGTCTCGATTTAATCATCAGCGACCATCATCACCCTGACGGGGAAAATTTACCCGAAGCCTTTGCAGTCATCAATCCCAAACAACATGGTGACGTGTATCCTGATAAAGATTTAGCAGGCGTGGGCATTGCTTACAAAATTGCAGAGGCTTTGTTCAGCGTACAAGACCCAATGATTAATGATTTAGATTGGTTGCTGGATTTGGTTGCTTTAGGCACAGTAGCAGATTTGGCTCCATTGGTCGGTGAAAATCGAGTCTTGGTTAAACGCGGTTTACGCCAAATGCGCCAGACAACTCGTCAAGGATTGTTTTCGTTAGCAGGTGTTTCTGAATTATCAATTCAAAAAGTGACAGCCATGGATATTGGCTTTAGGCTAGGTCCACGCTTGAATGCGGCAGGACGATTAAAAGAAGCTCTCGCGGCATTTGATTTATTAATCACAACGGATGTTTTCAAAGCCGGTGAATTGGCTCAACAATTGGACATGCAAAATCGAGAACGTCAGCGGATTACACGAGATATGCAAACGCGTGCAGAAGAAATGGCGATTAGTGATGAACCAAATGGATATCTGCTTTTTGCAGTGGATGAAAATTTTAATTCAGGGGTTGTTGGGCTTGCCGCCTCACGCTTGACTGAAAAATATTATCGCCCGTCAGTGGTTGCCGCGAAAGGTGAAGAAGAGACGCGCGGTTCATGCCGTTCAATTCCAGAATTTCACATCACCGATGCGCTTGATCAATGTGCAGATTTATTAGTCCGCCATGGAGGTCACGCCGCCGCGGCAGGTTTTACAG
>JAEURF010000271.1 GCA_016789205.1 Anaerolineales bacterium | reverse complement strand
ATGGAAGTTCAAAGCAGTGTCTAGTGGTGAGGCTCAAATCACATTGGGAAGTTTTCCTCCGGGTGCCACTGAACCTGACCAAAATGTTACCTTTCATATTGTGGTGAAGTAAACTAAGTCTTTTCAAAAAGAGATTGTCATCTCAAATTAGACCAGTTGCCAAGACTATCTTATCTCTCGGTAACTGGTCTAATTTTGAAGCCATAATGATGGAAGCGTTTGGTAAAGATTTAACTCTGCATTATTAAGCAGTATTTTATCGGCTCTCAAAATTCTTTAGAACTTAAACTCAGCCAAAAATGCACCCAATGCACAAAAGGATGCCATCACAAAAGACTGCCAGATTGTTTGAGTAAAAAATACAAGTGGCGTTGGAATTAAGCTTGGCATTAAAGCTAAAAGAACAACGGTAACGGCAAGTCCGCTGGCAATGCCACCAAATACTCCAAACATGACTCTTTGCATTGAAGATGCTCCTCCACTGCCTACATTGATAAAAAAACCTGTTATAAGAGCTAAAATCATAAGAATAGGAATTGTATACAAAAGAGGAGGCAGAGAACCCGCGCTTAGCATATAAAGAAAACTTGCATATCCGCCAAAAACACCGAGCAATGCGATAATTAAGAAAATATGCCAATAACGTGGTTTTTGCATCTCGCGTTCATCTTTGCGTTCCCAAAATTTTCTACGAATAGTAAGGGGCCAATTATAAGAAAACGTAAATACTTTATGTTCTAATAAAGCACCTGACTCACCAAATACTGGAATTACATTAACTAGTTTCGTAGTCCAAAAACCGACCATACACCTTGCTAAAGTCGGATAACGATACGTCATTTGAATTGGAAAAGAAAAATAACCAACATACTTGAAAAAAGAAAGTGGCAATGCCAGGCTATAATCTTTGAAATTCCTCTCTTTAATGACTACAAACAAAACGTATATTCCGCGAGCAAGCGAACCTGGCGAAACCGGAATAATTTGAAAAAAAGCAATAATGCCAGCGCCAATCGTTAGTGCTTCAATAAGAGATAAATTTGGGCGGCTTAATAAATACAGTATTGCAATCCCAACTGAAATAATACGCGTAATCGGAGACATAGCGACATGAACAGCAAGGCTTTGCAAATATTTATGGATAAATGGCTCATCAATTTGAGAAAGGATTTTCTTCGCATCACTCTTAGAGATAACCTGCCTCTGTTCCCCTTCTTCTACCATCTCCTTGAGCCACTCTTCGCGTAATGAAGCATTAAAATATAAACGTATCGGCTTAATCATCACATTGTATAGAGACTCGAGAAAATATTGGCGGTCAGAAAAAAAACGATGAAAAGACACTGGAAAAAATGACAATGTCAAATGATAAAGATAGTGAAAAAGTGATTTATATATTATTTCTGCTTTTTCCTCTGTAATTCTGCCCCTACGATGCCAACGGATAATAGTCTCGATTCGGTTTGCCAATAATGTTCGTTTTAAATATGAAAAATTGTATATCAGTTGAATATAGTGAGAACGATAATCTCGCCGCCCAAAAAACTTGCGTAGAATGTTGCCTAGAAATGGAATAAAACCCAGCAAAACAAAAAAGGCAAAAAGAAATTTGCTGTTGCTTAATTTATAGTCAGCAGTATTGTCAATTAAATTTCTAAGCTTCCAACCACTGATAGTACTTGTAAAAATAGTCGAGCGTAGAGTGCGATCTATAAAGATACGGGTTAGATTACGTGTTATGTCTAGAGTAGAATTTCTATATATAGTTTCATGGTGTCTTAATTCTTCAAGCAATGGAAACATATCCCTAAAATCTTCTTGATGTTTATTTATAAATATTTCAAGTTGATTTAAGTCGCCCCGGTCAAATTGAACGAGGCTTCCCCGTTGGATGCCGTGGATAATTAATTTTATATCTCCGGGACTCATGGGTAAAAACGGCAAGAGGGTCAAGCCTGCCCTGAAGTCCACTGCCGTTAAACCAGAATCAGGCTCCCCCTCAGTTTCGAGGCGTTTAAGTACATTTGGCTGACTTTTCCATGTAGACCATTCATATTGTCGAGCAAATTCATGCGCACCCATTTCATGGAGCAAAGTAACGAACTCGTGAAGGAATTTTTTCTTGGCGCGATATTCTGGTGAACCTAAAGAATCAGATTCAACGACTTCGCCTTTTTCCCAAAGAGTTAATAAATCAACATATTTATCTACTTCGAGTCGCCAAGTGCGCCCATCAATCCAATTGCTAATTTCGCCACAACTGCCAAGGGTATGGTCTACCAATGTACAATGCACATCATTGACAGCTTTTTCATCTTTGAATTTTATAGCCGCGGCACGTCTAATGAATTTTTGCCAAATAGCACCTGCGTGGGCAGCAGATGAGTTGCTTTGCAATTGAAATGGACTCTGAAAACCGACGGCATATAAAAAGTTGCGAAAAAAAAGTGAGCCTTTAGAGG
>JAEURF010000270.1:240-2488 GCA_016789205.1 Anaerolineales bacterium | reverse complement strand
CCGCATTTTTCTTAGGTAAAAAAGATGACACAAACTTTTCAATGTACGGCATGTGGGGCACCAAATCAACCTGAAGCAGGTTTGATGTATATGCTTTGCACCTATTGCGGAACGAATTTAACGATTCCTGAATCTCTGCGAATCAAATCAATGCCGAGGGTAGAAAAAAGTTTTACGAAAGCAGAAACAACTCGCCCCATAGAAGTTGAGGCGGCTGATATCTTGAGAAAATCTCAACCGATTGCAATCCGTGCATGGAATCTATTCGCCGCTTGGACTTGGTTAAGATGGCTCATCCCAACTTGTTTAACAATATTTATCGTTTTATGCGTTGGTTTTGTAATCGTTTTATTTGTTTTTTCGTAAAGGAGAAAAAATGACACAACAAAAATTAACGTTTGATGTGCGTTCAGAGTGGCTTAGCCATGAAATCTCGGCTTCATTTTGCAAAGATGCAAAAATTGATTTAGATACAAATTTAGCGGGAAATCGAAATGCATTCAATCCTGCCGAATTGCTTTTAGCGGCATTATCGGCTTGTATGATAAAGGGGATTGAACGCGTTGCACCAATGCTCAAATTTGAATATTCTGGGGTTGAAATTAAATTGCATGGCGTGCGCCAAGATGTTCCACCGAAAATGGAATCTATCACATATGAAATTATTGTTGATACAAATGAAGAAGACCATCGGCTTGAGTTATTGCACAAAAACATCAAGCAATATGGAACGGTGTTTAATACTGTTGCAGTAGGCACAAATTTAACTGGCGAGATTCGGCGAAAATAATTTTCAATTGTTTTGAGAATCCAAACTATAATCAGCAAAAATCTTTCGGAGGAATTATGTCTACTGTTCAAGAATCTAAACATCCGCTAGTTGCACACAAACTCTCGCGCCTACGAGATAAAAATACCGAGCCGAAAAAATTTCGTGAACTCGTAAGAGAAATTGCGGGGTTATTAGCGTATGAAGCCACAGCCAATTTACATACCCATGAAATTGAAATTGAAACGCCACTTGAAAAAATGAAAGCGCAACAATTGCAAGAAAAGATTGGTTTGGTTCCAATTTTGCGAGCAGGGCTTGGCATGGTAGAAGGCATTTGGGAATTGATGCCCTCGGCTGAAGTTTGGCATATTGGATTGTATCGCGATGAAAAAACGTTACAGCCTGTAGAATATTACAACAAACTTCCAGTTGACCCGCGTGTTTCGGTTTGCCTCATTCTTGACCCAATGCTTGCTACGGGAGGTTCAGCCACTGCTACGGCTGACATTTTGAAAAAATGGGGCGTGAAGAAAATTAAATATGTCGGTTTGATTGCCGCGCCGGAAGGAATCAAAGCCATGCAAACAGCTCATCCTGATATTGATATTTATGTAGCCGCGATTGATAGTCACTTAAATGAAAAGGGCTATATCGTGCCTGGTCTTGGTGATGCAGGTGATAGGCAATTTGGAACGGGATAATTAGTAATTAGACTGAGTTAAAAGTTCTTTTTTAAGAGTTTGCCGCGAAAATTCGTGTAATTCGCGGCAAAGGGTTTTAATTTGTGAAAGTATAGAAAGGATAGCCAACTTAGGTTAAATAAGAATAACTTAAGCAAGTATTTATTGGCTTGTTATAATCCTTCCCATGCGTTTCAACTTATTTCGACAATCTGACATCCCTGAACAATATCGTTCCAACTTCACAAACTTATATCTCGACATTGCCTGGTTCGGCGTGTTAAGTGGCACAGCCATAAACTTTCTCAATATTTATGCCGCGCGTTTAGGAGCAACTGGTTTACAAATCGGCTTGTTAACTGCTGGCTCAGCCATCGTAACATTGTTTCTCGCCATTCCCGCCGGGCATTGGATTAGCAAACGCCACACAGGTAAAGCGGTTTTTTGGTCATCCGTTTTATTTCGCATCGGTTATTTATTTTGGATTCCATTACCGTGGGTTTTTAATGAACAAGGTCAAATCTGGTCTTTAATCATTATTACTTTTTTAATGGCAATTCCACTCACGCCCTTAGGCGTGGGGTTCAACGCATTATTTGCAGAAGCCGTTCCTGACCGTTTTCGTGCACGCGTAGCTGGCACGCGCAACGTCACCTTTGCAATTGCTTACATGCTTTCTTCATTGGCTGCAGGTTACATCCTTGATAACACCCCATTCACTGCCGGCTATCAAATCATTTTTGCGATTGGCGCATTCGGCGCAGCAATGAGTAGCTATCACATTTATCACGTCAAA
>JAEURF010000270.1:0-230 GCA_016789205.1 Anaerolineales bacterium | reverse complement strand
CATTGGAAGAAAGAACATCGCCTCTTTCTGAACTTTTACCTGATTCTGCCCTCAAACCAGATTCTACACTTCGGCTGGATATTTGGAGAACCCCTTTCCGTAAAATTTTGCTTTCACTATTGTTCTTTCACTTAACCCAATATGTTGTCACACCTTTATATGCGCTCTATCTTGTCGGTGAACTTAATCTCAATGACAGTCATCTTGGCACAGGCACTGCCTTATTCTAT
>JAEURF010000026.1 GCA_016789205.1 Anaerolineales bacterium | reverse complement strand
CACCATTGGTGTGGATGATATGGTGATTATTGACACAGGTGATGCCTTGTTGGTTTGTAAGACCGAACAATCACAGCGAGTCAAAGAAGTAGTGGAACATTTGAAAAAACATCGCCAAGAGAAATTTTTGTAATAAACCAAAGATGGTGGACTGTAGACGGTCTACTGTCTATTGTTCACCGTCCATCAAAAATGGGATTTGCAAAAAATCAAAAACCTGTTGTAGAATGTCACATCCCGTAGTAATGCGGGATTAATTTTTCCTATAACCAAATAGATGTTTGTAGGTTATGCTTATGCTATAACTCTATGTTAAAAATGTGACCTACGTTGTAAAGAGGATACTAAATGGAAGCCTATTGCATGAAATGCAAGACCAAAAGAGAAATAAAAGACCCTGTTGCTGGATTTAATGCAAAGAGTTCAGCAGTGACGACAGGTGTATGTCCTGTCTGTGGTACAAAACTATATCGCATGGGAAAAACAGAAGCCCATGCGGGTTTGATTGCGCCGCCAAAACCTGAAAAAGTTGAAGTGCGTGAAGGTAAATTGGTAATTGTTGAATCACCAGCCAAAGCAAAAACAGTCGGCAGATTTTTAGGGAAAGGCTATACAGTCCGTGCTTCGGTTGGACATGTGCGTGATTTATTGAAGTCACAATTATCAGTGGATGTAGATAATAATTTCGAACCGAAATATCGCGTACCGAATGAAAAGAAAGTAGTTGTAAAAGAAATTAAAAAACTTGCAAAAGAAGCCGAAGAAATTTATCTCGCAACTGACCCTGACCGTGAAGGCGAATCAATTTCGTGGCATCTCATGGAAGCCGCAGAAATTGAACCTGCGCGTACCAAGCGCGTGGTCTTTCATGAAATCACTGCGCCAGCAGTGGCTGAGGCATTTGCACATCCGCGCGACATTGATATGAATTTAGTCAATGCCCAACAAGCACGCCGTGTGTTAGACCGTTTGGTGGGGTATAGCATCAGCCCAATTTTATGGGAAAAAGTACGCGGGCGTTTATCCGCTGGGCGTGTGCAATCTGTAGCATTAAAACTTATCGTTGACCGTGAACGTGAGATTGACGATTTTAAACCAGTTGAATATTGGTCTATTCATGCTGAATTCAAACCTGAAACATTAAAGTCAAACTTTATTGCTAAGTTAGTGAAGATGGATGATAAAGATGTAGAGCTACCGAATGAAGAAACTGTCAAACCGCTTCTTTATGACATGGAAACTGCTTCTTATTCCATTACAAAGGTCAAACGGGGCGAACGAAGACGTAAACCTTTAGCGCCTTTTACAACCTCGACGCTTCAACAAGAAGCGTCACGTAAATTAGGTTTTACTGCCAGAAGGACAATGGCATTGGCACAAGGTTTATATGAAGGTCAAGAAGTTGGCGAAGGTGGCTCAACCGGTTTAATTACCTACATGCGTACTGACTCAACCAATGTGTCAACGACTGCTCAAGCCGAAGCACGTGAGTATGTGACGGGCAAGTATGGAGGCGATTTCCTTCCATCTGAACCACCGACATACAAAACAAAATCTGCTAATGCACAAGAAGCACATGAAGCGATTCGCCCCACTTCTGCCATGCGTGACCCTGAAAAAGTAAAAGAGTTTTTAGAACCTGCCATGTTCAAGTTGTATCGTTTAATTTGGCAGAGATTTGTCGCTTCACAAATGGAAGCCGCTGTGTTTGATACTTTGCAAGTGGAAGTGACCGGCAAAACCACAGAGCATGAATATTTATTGCGCGCTTCTGGCTCCGCGGTCAAATTCCCCGGCTTTATGGTGGTTTATGAAGAAGCCAAAAATGAAGATGCAAAGCCTGTTGAAGATGAAGAAGATGTAAAAATTCCAGTAGGCGTTGCAGAAGGACAAAAGCAAGAACTTGTGCGTTTGATTCCTGAACAACATTTTACTCAACCACCGCCGCGTTATTCCGAAGCATCATTGGTGCAAGCCTTAGAAGAAAATGGCATTGGTCGCCCTTCCACATACGCGCCGACAATTTCTACAATTCAACAACGTGGATATGTCATGCGCGAAGAAAAACGCCTTATGCCAACCGATATTGGTTTTCAAGTTAACGATTTGATGGTGCAATACTTCCCCGAAGTGGTTGATTTAAACTTCACGGCGCACATGGAAGAAGACCTCGACAAAATTGCTGAAGGCGAAATGGCTTGGGAAGATGCAATTCGTGAATTTTACGAACCGTTTTCTATTGATATTAAAAAAGCACAAGCCGAAATGCCGGTTGTCAAATCTGGTCCAGAACCGATTGGAAGAATCTGCCCGGATGATGGCGGTGAACTGGTCATTCGGTATGGTCGTTTTGGAAAATTTATTTCATGTGCAAATTTCCCAACTTGTCGTTATACCGAACCGTGGCTTGAAAAAATTGGCATTACCTGCCCGAAAGATAGCGGCGATTTGGTTGAGAAAAAGACTCGCAAAGGGCGCACATTTTACGGTTGTGCAAATTATCCAAATTGTGATTTCACTTCATGGAAGAAGCCAATTGCCACGCCTTGCCCCAAATGCAAAGGTTTATTGGTGATTGCAAACAAACGCGAAGCCCAATGCACCAATTGCTCTGAGACATTCCCGTTGGATGAAGTTGTTGTAGAGACTGCGTAATTTTGGAGTTAGTCAGCTTGCTGGCGTATTTCGGGAGCAAGCTCCCTGATTCCAAAATAAAATCAAGTATCCCCGAAGGATGAAGCGATTTTCATCAAATAACGGAGTCGTAATTTTTCCGTCATAAATTCCATTGTATAATCAGGGGAACGCAATCAAACAAAGGAGTCTGTTATGCAGTTTGTTGTTGCCCTCTTGAAAAAATTACCGCTCCAATCTATCGCCATTTTTATTGGCGGGCTTTTGCTTGGCTTGATTTGGGCATGGTGGCTTGACCCAGTTGACTTTGTGGATGCAACGCCTGCTTATCTGCGTGCAGATTTGCAGGAAGATTATTTGCGCATGGCAATTGATTCGTATCGCGTCAACCCTAGCCCCGACTTGGCTCTCCAGCGTTGGCAGAATCTTGGCATAGGCGCACAACAAGCCTATTTGAACATTCAAGCCAATCCCGGTACACAAGACCCGGCTATAGTAAAAAACTTTGGCGATTTAATTACTAGCATTCTGGCTACAACTGGTGGACAGCCACCACAAGAAACCGGTGGGTCATCTTCTTTGGTGAACACGGCTTTAATTGGCATTGGCGTTATTTTGGTGTTAGGCGTGTTGGCGGCGGCGGGTATGTATCTCTTCCGCTTATTTGGCAGGCGTGGCTCCGGTGAAGTGACTGCTGTGATGCAAGCACAAGAATTGAGTCGTAGCGCCACGAAGACAGATTTTTCTGAATTAGGTCTCGCCCCACCGATTACACAAACAATGACTACTTACATTTTGGGTGATGATTTATATGATGAATCATTCAGTATTGATACTGGTGCTGGTGAGTTTATGGGTGAGTATGGCGTTGGCGTTTCTGAAATCATCGGTGTTGGCGACCCGAAAAAGGTCACTGCTTTAGAAATTTGGTTATTTGATAAAAATGACATCAAAACCGCCACAAAGGTTTTAATGTCACAACATGCATTTAGTGACATTGGCATTCGTTCACGTTTAGAGCCCAAAGGTGAGTTGGTGCAAGTTGAGCCACAAGCCCAAATTTTGCTCGAAACAGCAACTTTGCAATTGCTTGCTACCATCGTTGACCTTGAATATGGAAAAGGTCCATTACCTGATAATAGTTATTTTGACCGCATTACGCTTGAGTTGGCAATCTGGCCCAAGTAAAGTTGCAAATAATAAAAAATCCCTTCAAATGAAGGGATTTTTTATTAGGTCGTTTTGTTATTCAATTTTGATAATCTTGAATTTGATTTTTCCGCCGGGCGTTTCAGCTTCAGCAACATCCCCGACTTTTTTATCCATCAAGGCACTGCCAATTGGAGATTCATGTGAAATTCTGCCGTTGCGTGGGTCTGCTTCAGTAGGACCCACGAGGTGATAAGTCTCTGGGTCAAAGCCTTCTTCTTGAATAGTGACATGCGTACCGATTGAAACAACGCCTGTACTTTTTGGCTTTTCGATAATCATCGAGTTTCGCAGAATCGCCTCAATTTCTTGAATACGACCTTCGAGAAAGCCCTGGTCTTCTTTGGCTTTGTGATAGTCTGCATTTTCTGAAAGGTCGCCCATTTGAATGGCGGCGCGCAATCGTTGTGCCAATTCGTCGCGCTTTGGACCGGTCAATTCTTTCAGTTCGGCTTTGAGTTTGGCTTCACCTTCTTCGGTTAAATAATTTGGTTGAGACATGGCTTTTCTCCTTTCTTGCTTGTCTGTCTGGTTGAGTAAATAATGAAGGGGGCAAACTGTTTCTTCTATTGCCCCCTTTGAAAACCAAATTTACTTACGGTTTTTCGAGGGGATTAAATAACTTTTGATGTTCTTCGACTGCGTAGCGGTCTGTCATGCCGGCAATATAATCACAGATAGTTCTTTCTAAACCACGCTTCTCGACGAAAAATTGAACATGTTCGGGCAACATGGCTGGCTCTGTGCGGTAGGCATGGAATAAATCTGAAATTGTTTTTTCTGCTTTCACTTGCATTCTAACCACACGATAATTGCGATAGAGTTTTCCATATAAAAAGTCTTTTAATTCGCGGTTGCGTCTTTGCATTTCTTCACCATATCCAACGACATTAAATTTCAGTTTTTGAATATCAGTCGGTGAATTGATTTTACTCTCTCTTAAGCGTCCATCGGTTGCGGTGACCATATCTGTGACCATGATGCCGACTAGATGACGTATCATGCGATGGCGCTCCATATCACTTAAGACGGGTCCACGCCAATTATAGGTTTCTTGCAAAATATTCCACAAAGCTACGCCTTCTAACATTTGTGGATTAATCATGCCAGACCGCAAACCATCGTCAAGGTCATGTGTGGTGTAAGCTAATTCATCCGCGACATTGGCAATTTGAGTTTCAAGGTTGCCGCGTAGGTCAGGTTGAAAATCACGTGCATCGGAGATGTCATATTCCGATTCATGCTTAACCATACCTTCGCGTACTTCCCAACTGAGATTCAAGCCGGGGAATTCTGGGTAGCGTTGTTCCAATTCAGTGACAATGCGTAAGGATTGTTTGTTGTGGTCAAAGCCACCATAATCTTTCATCAAGCGTGCTAAGGCAACTTCGCCGGAATGTCCGAAGGGCGAGTGACCTAAATCATGGGCTAAGCAAATCGCTTCCACTAAATCTTCATTACCGCCTAAGGCGCGAGCTAATGTCCGACCGATTTGAGCAACTTCCAACGTATGGGTGAGGCGGGTGCGGAAGTGGTCACCTTCAAAGTTGATGAAGACTTGCGTCTTGTATTCCAATCTGCGAAAGGCAGTAGTGTGTAGGATGCGGTCACGGTCACGTTGAAAGGATGTGCGATATGCCGGTTCGCTATCGAGATAGGCGCGTCCTTTGGTGTCCTTGCTACGCATTCCATAAGGGGCAAGGCTTTTATCTTCAATTTCTTCTAGGTGTTGGCGTGTAAAAAACATTTTTGCCTTTAGATAAAAACGTCATTGCAACATCCTGAGTCAAGAGTCGCAATGACATTTGTGGGGCGAGAGGGGGTCGAACCCTCACAGTATCACTACCGACGGATTTTAAGTCCGTTGCGTCTGCCGATTCCGCCATCGCCCCGGCAAGTAATATTTTACTATAATTTTTTAACTTATCAATAAAAAACAAATCGCCAATTAGACGATTTGTTTTTTTCTGGCGGTCCCGACGGGATTCGAACCCGCGATCTCGGCCTTGACAGGGCCGCATGTTAGGCCGCTACACCACGAGACCATCTAACAAGCGGGCGAAAGTTTACCATGCCGTTATAACCATGTCAATATAAATCTTCACTTTCCATGTAATCTGCTTTATTTTCTATGTTCAAGTCACCAGCCACTTTACCAATTTGCAAACCCCGAACTTGACACAATACACGCACTGCTCTAAAATTGTCATATCATATTAAAAGATGACGTCCTGTATAAACTTGGGGCGTTTATATTTTCACCCGGAGGGTCGGCTTGTCTAAAAACCGAACGCAACAAATGGTAGATCGTCTGCGCGAATTGCAGGCATCCTCACCCGATATTGAAGCATCAGCCGTCGTAAGTGTAGATGGCTTAAGTATTGCCTCTGCACTTCCGCAAGGTGTAGAAGAAGACCGTGTATCCGCCATGTCTGCGGCAATGTTATCATTAGGTGAACGCATTGCAGGTGAATTAGGACGCGGCTCTTTAGAGCAAGTGTATATCAAAGGCGTTAAAGGATATGTCGTCCTTATGTCTGTTGGTGAAGAAGCAGTCCTAACAGCATTGGCTCGCGAACAAGCCAAACTGGGTCTCATCTTCCTTGATATGCGCCGTGCCGCCGAAGACCTTGCAAAGCTGATTTAGTGGAGAACCTATGAGCCCCATCCAAAAAGCCGGTCTATACTACCCCAACAAATTTGGTTTAATCACCATCAAATCTCTCGAAGAAGTGATGGGAAAAAACGGTCTAAACGCCATCCTCAACCTTGGTGGTTTAGGTCATTATATTGAAAACTACCCACCCGATAACTTAGATAAAGGTTTCGATTTTGCCGAACTTTCAGCTATCGGTTCATCATTAGAAGAAATGTACGGTCCACGTGGCGGGCGTGGTCTTGCACTTCGTGCTGGACGCGCCACCTTTGCTGACGCACTCCGAAACTTTGGAGCCTTAGCCGGAGCCGCCGATTTAGCCTTCGTAGTATTACCGCTTCAATCCAAGTTGAGAATTGGTCTGCCCGCGTTTGCAAAAATCTTCTCCCAACTTTCTGACCAGCAAACTACAGTTGAAGAAAAAGATTCCGAATGGGTCTGGACGATTCACAAATGCCCATGTTGCTGGGGCAGAACCGGTGCCGATAAACCTGTATGCTTTATTGCCACAGGCTTGTTACAAGAAAGCCTCAAATGGGTTTCCGGCGGAAATGAATTCCGCGTCAACGAATCCAAATGTGTTGCCATGGGCGACAGTGTTTGCGAATTCATCGTTCAAAAAGAACCAATCTCTTAATCCAATAAGGGTCTGGTATGACAGACACCAAATCAAAAATCCTCATCGTAGAAGACGACCCTGATGTAGCCGAAATGCTCACGGCATATTTTCGTTCACAGGAATATGACGTCGCCACTGTCAACTGGGGAGAAGATGGTGTTCGCTCTGCTCAACAATCCCCACCAGACTTAGCCATTTTAGATATTCGTTTACCAGATATTGATGGTTATGAAGTAGCCCATCGCCTGCGAAAAGACCGTCGCACTTCTGATATTCCAATTATTTTCCTAACCGAAAAACGTGACCGTTCCGATAAATTGCAAGGTTTAGAAATCGGTGCAGATGATTACATCACCAAGCCGTTTGACATTCAAGAATTACGTTTGCGTGTTCGCAATGCACTGAATCGTGTCAGTCAAGGGTCATTGACCAACCCTGTCACGGGTTTGCCGGAAGGTGCATTGGTAGATGAAAAACTTTCTGATGTACTTGGCAAAGATGGCACAGCCTTAATTTCGGTTTCATTAAACAATATGGATGCTTTCCGTGAAGCCTATGGCTTTGTCGCTTCTGATGATGTCTTACGTGCGATTAGTTTAATGATTGGCAATACCTTACGCGAATTCAGCCGCGCCGAAGACTTTTTTGGTCACTTAACCTCTACGGATTTTGTTTTATTAGTTCCATCTGCTAATGTTTCTTCTTTGAATGAAAAACTTCGTTCGCGTTTAGACCAGTCTATGGAATATTTTTATCCGCTCAAGGACCGTGAGCAAATGGCAAAACAAAAAGACCGCCTAAATGCCAAACTTAATGATATTGCCTCTCTTAAGAATTACAAAGGCGATGTCAACCAATTGAAGACGGAATTGATAAATCTAAAAAATAAATGAACAGTTTGAAAATTACTGTTATCACCCCAACGTATAACGAAGCGGAGAACCTTCCTAAATTGGTCTCCGCTTTATTTTCGCTTCCACTGGATTTGCATTTATTAGTTGTAGATGACAATAGCCCAGATGGCACAGGAAAAATTGCAGATAATCTTGCGAAAGAATATCCAGACCGAATCGAAGTATTACATCGCCCCGGCAAAATGGGATTGCGTTCAGCCTATCTGAATGGGTTTCAAAGAATATTGACGAGCAATGCCCAAGTCGTCGTCCAGATGGATGCGGATTTTTCTCATGATCCTGCCGCGCTGGTAGAGATGTCCAAAATGCTTGAGTCAAATGATGTTGTTTTAGGCTCTCGTTATACACCCGGCGGCTCCGTGGATACGCAATGGCCCCTTTGGAGAAAAGCACTTTCAGCATTTGGGAATTTTTATGCACGCAGTATTTTGCGTTTGCCTTTGCATGATGTGACGACGGGGTATCGCATGTGGCGCAGTGAAACGTTAAAACAAATTCCGTTTGAGCATATTTATTCAAGTGGGTATGTGTTTTTGGTTGAGATGATTTACCTTGCGCATTGCTTAGAATTCAAAATTGGCGAAGCCCCAATTTATTTTGCAGACCGGCGTTGGGGAAAATCGAAAATGTCTTTCAAGATTCAAATGGAAGCCGCCGTGCGAATTTGGCAAGTCTGGTGGAATTATCGCGATATACGTAAAGCAGGGAAGCTCGCAAGACTGTAAATTTAACGCCCTTCCTCAAAACTCATCCATCTGATAAAATATGATTTGCACGCCGAACCAATCTATTAAACCCTCGGCTTTCCATGTCGAGGGTTTTTGTGTGTAAAGACAAGGAATGAAATAATAATGATTGAAAGAACCGACCTTAGAAATATTGCTATTATCGCCCATGTTGACCATGGGAAAACTACGCTCGTAGATGGATTGTTGCGTCAATCTCACACCTTTCGTGAAAATCAACAAGTAGCAGAACGTGTGATGGATTCAAATGACCTTGAACGCGAACGTGGCATTACTATTCTTGCAAAGAATACAGCCATTACTTTGAATGACCCACAAACAGGCAACCCTATCAAAATCAATATCGTGGATACACCCGGACATGCCGATTTTGGTGGCGAAGTAGAACGTGTGATGAACATGGTAGATGGTGTGCTTTTATTGGTGGATGCCGCTGAAGGTCCTATGCCACAAACGCGCTTCGTATTAAAAAAAGCACTTGAAATGGGACATAAAGCCATCGTGGTTATCAATAAAGTTGACCGCAAAGATGCAGAACCATCTCGTGTATTAAATGAAACTTTTGACTTATTTATTGAACTTGGTGCAAGCGAAGAACAAGCGGATTTCCCAGTCATTTATGCGCAAGCAACTGCCGGTAAAGCGAGTCTCACGCCAGAATTAGACGGAGATTCAAATTTACAGCCGATGTTTGACACGATTCTTAAACACATTCCTGCCCCTAAAGTTGACCCGGACGCACCTTTGCAAATGCTTGTTACGACACTTGGCTATGATGATTATCGCGGTGTGACTGCCGTTGGGCGCGTGTTTGCCGGGAAAATTAAAGCGAATCAAAGATTAGCGCGCATCAAAATGGATGGGACAGTTTTGCCTGAATCCGCAAAATATCTTTACACCTTCAAAGGATTAAACAAAGTAGAAATTGAAGAAGCGGTTGCTGGTGACATTATTTCATTGGCTGGCTTAGACGAAATTTCGATTGGTGAAACATTGGCAGACCCTGCAAACCCAGTTGCCTTGCCGACCATTAAAGTGGAAGAACCAACTGTACGCATGACCTTTGGTGTGAATACATCTCCATTTGCTGGTAAAGAAGGTAAGTGGGGAACTTCTCGTAATTTGCGTGAACGTTTATATGAAGAATTACGCACGAATGTTTCGTTGCGTGTGGAAGATACTGATTCTGCTGAAAACTTTTTGGTTTCAGGTCGTGGTGAATTGCATTTAGGAATCTTAATTGAAACCATGCGTCGTGAAGGCTATGAATTTCAAGTCTCACGTCCTGAGGTGATTTATCACAAAGCAGAAGATGGTGCGTTGCTTGAGCCATTTGAAGAAGTTCATATTGAAACCAGCAGTGAAACTGTAGGGGCAGTAGTCGAAATGCTTGGTTCAAGACGAGGCAAAATGATTGACATGCAGGATGCAGGTCAGGGAATGACGCGTGTGGTTTACATCGCCCCAACGCGTGGCTTGCTCGGCTTCCGTTATCAATTTCTCACCTCTACGCGTGGCGCAGGTGTGATGCACACTATTTTTCATGGCTATGATGAATTGGCGGGGAATATTTCTTCGCGTACAAATGGTTCGATTGTGGCATGGGAACAAGGCACAACCACTGCATATGCGTTGAAGTCTGCTGAAGAGCGTGGCACGTTATTTGTCGGTCCGGGTGTGGAAGTATACGAAGGTATGGTGATTGGCGAAAATGCGCGCGGACAAGATATTTCTGTAAATGTGTGCAAGAAAAAACATTTGACCAATATCCGTTCTGCTGGTGGCGATATGGAAATCCGCCTCACACCGCCCAGACGCATGTCTCTTGATGAGGCAATTGAGTATTTGTCTGACGATGAGTTGCTAGAAATTACGCCCGAAAATTACCGCATTCGCAAACGCATTTTAAGTGCTGATGAACGAGGTAAGCAAACTAAGAAAGTGAAGGAACAGTTTGGGGAAGCGTAGAGAAACGTATTTAGTAAACAGTTTGAAGTAAAAAAATCCGAAGTCTTTAAAACTTCGGATTTTTATTTTTCTAACAACTCATAGAAATTGACTTACTGCTTGTACTTCCAACCGCATTAAATGCCACCACATAATATCCAACACTCTGACCAGAAAGTAAAGAGATGGTTTCTTTGAATTCTCGGCTATTTTCAGGAAGTTCTGCAATTAATTGATTATTGCGAAAAACGCGATAGCCTGATTCATCATCTTTATCAGACCATGCAATAGTTACATTGGCTTCGTTGGTGACATAGTTACAAGAGACAAACCAGCTTTGTAGGCTGACGTTATCTGGTGCGCTACCTTGTGGTGTTGGTGGAGCAGTAACAGTTGGTACTGCCGCAATACTACCTGATGGAGTCACAAATTCACCTGAAACCCAACACGGTCCATTATCTGTAGAAACAATCCAATAATTTGGTGGATAAAAGCCGATGATTTCAACAGAGTCAGCGGGCAGAATTTGCGTGACGCGCTCATAATTGACGCCCGGACCTGTTCGGCAATTGGTCACATCTTCAAAACTTGCTAAAGGTTGTGAATAGGTCGGCGTGGCTTCTGTATTTGCTTGTGAACCAGCTGTTGGGCTAGCCAGTGGTGTTGAGTTGCCAATCACGGCTTCTACTGTCAATGCGGCGGCTGTCGCCACTTGCGGGTCTACAGTATCTGAAGCGGGCATGTTACAAGATGAAAGCAAGATAGCAATGATAAAAAATAAAACAAAAATCCTCTTCATTAATTCTCCAATTTTTTTTACTCGTCATTGCGAGGCGATGTTCTTTCGCCCTCCTCGCAATGACGAAATTATCATGTTCATCAAACGCCTTCTTTCCTCTTT
>JAEURF010000269.1 GCA_016789205.1 Anaerolineales bacterium | reverse complement strand
CGAAGTATGAAGAAAAAGCAAATGTGTTGGTGAGTCAGTGGGCGCAAGATATGGCGTACGTGCTTGACCAATTATCAGGTCAAGAAAATGAAGCGGGAGAATTTTTTAGTCAAAGTATTGATATGAATCGAGTCGGCGTTTATGGTCATTCCACCGGCGGAGGTGCCGCGATCCAATTTTGTGCAATGGATGCGCGTTGTAAATCTATTTTGGGCATGGACCCATTTATGCGTCCCGTTTCTGCGGAGGTGATTGCAAATGGAATTTCACAACCTGCATTTTTTATGTTCAGCCAAGCATGGACAGATTTGACGGATAGCAAAAACAATAAATTATTTAATGTCTTTTACTCAAATGCAAATAAAGGCTTTGGCGTGATTACAATTGATGGCACGAAGCATTATGATTTTAGTGATTTGCCTTTGCTTTCACCGATTGCGCCACAACTTGGTTTGAAGGGACCATTGAATGGTCAACGCGTTACCGAAATTGTCAACTCTTACTTAATTGATTTTTTTGAATTGACATTAAAGAATGTCTCTTCAACTTTGTTTGATCATGATTTTTCAGATTTTGAAGAAGTAGCGGAAAGAAATAAATGATGAACAAAAAAAAGTTTTCAGCAATTTTCTTAATGCTCGGTTTGCTTTTTCTGGTTATTGGCTTGTCAACCAATAACACTATCTATACTTGGATATCGATTGTATTTGTTTTACTTTCGCTCGTCCTCGGTGGCCGTTGGATGCGACCGAGAAGAAAATAATCAATAAAACTCTTGCACTTGCAAGAGTTTTTTATTTTGTTTGTAATTGATGCCGAAGAATCGCAGACCGAAAAATTCTATCTAAAAAGCCATCGTGACCATCCGCATCCCACGAGATTGGTAAATCCGTTGTACTGCGATGGTCTTGCCCATAATATAAAATCCCGGGGTTAGGATTAATTTCTAAAATCACCAATTCATGATTCGGTCTCACGCGCAAGTCAATCCGTGCATATCCTCGGCTATTCATCGCGAGATACATTTTTTTGCTAATAGTTTGTATGTCGGTTAATAAACTTTTGTTTTGTAATGGAACAATATGCGTATCCCAATTAAACCATTTGAGTTCTTCATGTAAAAAAGTTTCGGTTTCAGGGAAAACTACTTGCGCAGGCATATAAGCATAAGGAGCAGATAAATCATCAGGGTTATCTGCTATCAAACAACTCACTTCACCACCCTCAATAAATTCCTCAACACGCGCAGATTCAAATTCCGCAATCATGCGTGCAAATTGAATCTCCAATTCTTCAAAAGAATTGACTTTTGATTCAGGAATTAACCCCACACTCGCATAGCTATTTGGATGTTTAACAATTAATGGGTAAGTTAAGTTTTCTGCTTGATATAAATCCGCCTCATTACGCGCGCGGAAGCCTTTTGCAAACTTGATTCCATGTGCCTCCGCGACAGCCTGCATTTGCTCACGCGTGGGTTCATAAGATGAACTGTCTGCACCTGTAAAGGCTAGGTTGAATTCTTCTAATGCGCGGACTAAATCTACCCCAGAGTTATCATCATCCATGCCATCAAAGAGATTCAAATACACGTCGTATTGGTTTCGAGAAACAAGGTCACGAACAAAATCATAGACCGGCGTTTGGACAGTGACTAAATCCCAATCATAATTTTGCAAATACATTGATGGATTGTATTCTTCAATGACTTCATCTGTCAGCAAGCAAATTCGCATCGCCTGATTATAAACAAAGATAGTCAAAAATATCTTTTGAAAGTAAACTTGCAGAAAGTTATCAAAGGAGAACCCAATGGACAGAAAACCACCTATTGAATCAGAACTTGTGCAAGAATTTGTCGGTGTTGCCCACACAGATATTGCTCGTGTTAAAGAATTACTTGAGCGTGAACCAAATTTAGTTAATGCAACTTGGGATTGGGGCGGTGGTGACTTTGAAACTGCACTCGGCGCGGCGGCTCACATGGGCGCGAAAGATATTGCAAACTATTTATTGGAACATGGCGCACGCTTAGATATTTTTGCCGCCGCAATGTTAGGCAAATTAGAAATTGTCAAAGCCGCGTTGACCGAATACCCAAATGCAAAAGATGTTTTAGGTCCGCATGATATTCCGTTGATTGTCCACGCTGAAAAAGGCGGTGATGATGCAAAGGCTGTTTTAGAATATTTGAAATCGTTATAAATCTTGTAGGGGCGAGGTCATCTCGCCCTACTTATTTCAGGAGAACCCATGACAGAAAAATCTGGTGCGCAAATTAGTCAGAAAGCATTTATACAATCCGTTGTCATTTTATTTGCATTGATGATGATTGCAGGGATTCTTACACTTGTTATTCCAGCAGGTCAATATGCCCGCACAGAAGTGGACGGACGCGAAACAATTGTTCCCGATTCGTTTGTATTCACCGAAAGACCAGATTATCCATTTTGGCGTTGGTTCATTGCTCCGCTTGAAGTCCTGACTGG
>JAEURF010000268.1:2206-2490 GCA_016789205.1 Anaerolineales bacterium | reverse complement strand
GTCCATTTGGAATTGGCGATAAACGAATCAGTTCGGGTGGAGGCAAATCTATCCCAACGGCGGAGCAGGTTCAAGGTCAGGCGTGCGGCGGAATGAATTAGCGGCTTATTTAATTTATGTAATCTCAAATAGTCATCTTGCATGTGCCAGGCATATCTCATCGGTGTAGAAATATATGAAGTATGTTTTTGATTCTTATGAGTTTTCACACCATGTGCTACAGCATGAGATAATGAAATCACTACGTCGTAATCTTGCACATTCAATGACTCAATTGCCAGTGG
>JAEURF010000268.1:0-2196 GCA_016789205.1 Anaerolineales bacterium | reverse complement strand
GCAAAAACGAAGTTCTAACTTTTATATCTTCCAGTGGCGTGCCAATAAAATTTTTAGGAAAATGCGTTAAAGCAAATACATCCGCTTGTGGATATAAATTTAATGCCTCGATTAATATCCGCTCTGACCCGCCTAACGTACTTAACCATTCATGTACAATTGCAATTTTCAAAGTCACTCCGCGATTATAATTGTTCTGTCATTGCGAGCCTGTTGGTCGAGTAGTCGCGCTCTTATTCGCTTGCCCTTATGCTTTAGAGGGTTGCGGCGTATCGAGACCATAAGGTGAAGCAATCTCAATCTTCCCATGCTGTTATCTCAAAACAAAACCACGCATGTCTTCGATATCAGTGCAAAAATATTTTTTGCATTGACCATCATCTTCATTTCTTTTCGTTGGCGAGTGGATATATGGCTTCGTCCCATGCCGCCTGTGTATTCCGACTACACAAACTTTCAATTATTTCTTAGTGATATTACATTGATATATCTATTAACTTTTTGGCTTGCTTGCTTAATTTTGAATCCTAAAAAAATCAAAGCAGGCAATCCATTGATATGGATTGGTTTAATCGGATTAACCATTTCAGGGGTTATCTCTGTCTTCGGCAGTGTTGATTCAATTCTCTCGCAATATCATGTCATCCGATTTATTTTGCTATTGCTATTGTATCTGTACATTGTCAATGAAGTCCAATCCCCAGTTTGGGTGATTGTGCCAATCGCGCTTCAAATTATCATTCAAGCGCCTGTGGCAATTAGGCAGAGCCTTGCCCAATCTTCTTTAGGATTACAAACCTTTGGAGAAATTCTGCTTGACCCGCAGATACTTGGAACGAGCATTATCCCCATTGATGGAATCCGCTTCTTACGCGCTTATGGCTTGAGTGATCACCCCAACATTCTCGGTGGTTCGATTGCCTTTTCATTAATCATTTTGTTTGCAGTTGTTTTATATGGAAAAAATCGTCAACCTTTATTCGCTTCGATATTATTCTTGATTTCGTTCCCAGCCTTGATAATGACGTTCTCACGGTCAGCATGGTTAGGGCTGATGGTCAGTATCAGTTTCATGGTCAGTGTAGAAGCGTTTGCCCGTAGATGGGAATCAATCCAAAGAATAATTATATTAAGTTTATTAAGCCTGATTGTCATCATGCCATTTTCACTAGAAAATATTTCCGTATTTCAAAAAAGAATCAATGCAGGCAATCTAGCACAAGATGAGCCGATGAAAGAGCGCGGATTTTTATTGCAAGCAGGTAATACATTATTTATTGAACATCCTCTGCTAGGTATTGGTTTAAGCGCAACGCCTTTTGCTTTTGAAAGAAGATTTGAAGAGTTCCCATTAAGTTATCAACCGCCCCACTATGTTCCTTTGTTAGTTCCGCTTGAAACAGGTGTGCTTGGTGGAATTTTTTATTTGATATTATTTTTTATGCCTTTTATATATTTTGCAATTAAACGAAAAGAAATAATAAACAATCCTTATGTAATGGGTGCTTCTGCTTTGTTAGTGACGATTTCAGTCATTTCTCTTTTTGATTATTACACTTGGTATGTGACTGGGCGCATGTGGCACTGGCTGGCTTGGGGATTATTTTCTGTTGCCATTGAAAGAGAGCAATAAATTTTGCTTCAATATTTCATTGCTCCCATTGTCGTAGGTTATACATTTGCTATGTTGGTTTTGATGATTTACATTGCCAATATGGTCTACCTTGCTATTGTCGGGTTACGAAAACAAAAATATTTACAAGGAAAAAACTCAATGCTCTCTGTGGCTAAGAATATCTCTTTGCCCTTTGTCACAATTCAACTCCCAATTTACAACGAAAGATATGTTGCCGAAAGATTGATAGATGCTTGTGCTTCATTTGATTATCCAAGCCATCTCTTTGAAATTCAAGTGTTAGATGATTCTACGGATGACACAAAAGATATTGTGGCACACAAAGTTAATCAAATCAAAAAACAAAACATAAATATCACTCACATTCATCGCCAAGACCGTCAAGGATTTAAAGCAGGCGCACTTGCAAATGGACTTCAAACCGCGAAGGGCGAATTTATCGCCATCTTCGATGCGGATTTTGTTCCACAGCCTGATTTTATAAATCGCTTGCTTCCGCATTTTGAAAATCAAAAGATTGCTTTTGTCCAAGCCCGTTGGGGACATTTGAATCGTGATTA
>JAEURF010000267.1 GCA_016789205.1 Anaerolineales bacterium | reverse complement strand
CTAAAGTCTCCCTGAACATTGATATTTACATTTTTCGCCCCAGGCATGTTTGCTCCTGTGTCATTTGTGGCGGATTATTGAATTTCAGTAATTAATTTCTTTAGCAATTCTTCTTCTTCTGTTTTTGATGTTAACACGCCATCTAGCCAAGCGGTACGCAGGGCAGACAATATTTCCCTAAATCTGGGTCCTGGCGTGAGACCTTGGGCTTTCAAATCATCACCTGTGGTGTGAGCTTTGACATGTCGCCAAATGGAAATGTAACTTAACAGGGAATCTTCTCGCGAAATTAAGTAAACCGCATAAATTGAAAGTAGTGGCAATTTTTCTAATGCATACGTCCAGACGCTAGGCTTAGACTCAGCCAAATGCTGTAAACTCCATTTCAATTGTGCGGCTGACCAGACTGCAAGGGTTAACTCATTTGAAAAATCTAAGCGGTTGCAAATGGAAAAGACTTCTTCTTCAGATAACTCGATAAACCAAAGCATATACCCCATTGTTCTGCGGTCGGCGGGGATATCAAGGCGGACATCCATATCCAGAAATTCTGCGTATTTTGAATTGAATTCAGGAATCTTCTGATGTATGACTTTTAATACGCCTAAACTGGCTACACGCAGAATTATGTCGCTGGCTTTTTCTTCATCTAATATCAAATCTAACTCATTGCGGATTCGTTCTCCGCTTAGCTTTGAAAGCACAGATAATGATTCGGGATTGATTAAGGTTAAGGTTGAAGGTTCAAGGTTGAAAGAATATCTGGTTTCGTAGCGAATGGCTCTAAAGATTCTGGTTGGGTCGTCAAGAAATGATTTGTCATGTAAAACGCGGATGATTCTTTTTTCTAAATCCGCTTCCCCATTTAATACATCTAGCAATTCGCCAAAGTGGTTTCCGTCCATGCGGATTGCCATGGCGTTGACGGGAAAATCGCGGCGACGTAAATCATCTTCAATATTGGAAGGTGTTACATTTGGCAATGCGCCGGGATGTTCGTAAGATTCCTTGCGGGCTGTGATTAAATCAATTGTCGAAAGTCGCAGGTCAAAGGTCTGCGGTAAATGCCAGATAGCGGTATGAAATTTGAAGTGAGGCGTGAGTTTGCCACCATATTTTTGGACTAAAGATTCGCCAAACTTAATTGCATCACCTTCAAAGACGAAATCAATATCACTATCGTGTGTTGGAATGTTAAGTAATAAATCTCGCACAACACCGCCGACGAGATAACATGGAATGTTAAGTTCCGTCGCTTGGGAAGCAATGTTTGAGATGAGAGTCTGTACCGGTGGCAGAATCAGGTTTGGGTCACGTAAGAGGCGTTGCAAATCCTTTTGCATAAATCTTATTTTACCCTTATAATGTTGAAGATGAAATTAATCCCGAATCCATCCCCGCGAATGTGTAAATCTACGTCTGGTTAGGTTTGTTTTCGTGTGGTCAAACGGCTCCCAGACTTGGCGAGCCGTTTTTATTTATCCTTTTTAGATTGAGTAAAATTATGAATAAAAGTTTTACAATAGTTGAATTGACTGAAAAGATGCATGAGTTGGTGAAGTCGAAAGGTTGGTATGAGAAAGATAGCAAGCGACCTCAGACTTCGCGCAATTTGGCAATTTCACTTTCCTTAGAAGCCTCTGAAATTTTGGAACATTTTCAATTTACTGAAACGATTAAAGATAAAGATGAATTGGGCAGTGAGTTAGCAGATGTGGCTTTGTATCTTTTGCAATTGGCTTCAGTTTCTGGGATTGATTTGGAAGAAGCGGTTTTGAAAAAAATTGAAGTAAATAAGACAAGAGAATGGGATGTTGAAAAATGAAGATAACAGTTTTTGGTGGTTCACACCCCGCAGAAGAAACAGAAGCCTACGAAGAAGCGCGTTTACTTGGTTCTTTGCTTGCTCAAAAAGGACATACTGTCATCACGGGCGGTTACATGGGAACAATGGAAGCGATTTCACGTGGTGCAAATGAGTCTGGTGGGCATGTGATTGGTGTGACTTGCATTGATATTGAAAATTGGCGTGGTTCGAAGTTGAATCAATGGGTGAAGGAAGAAATCAGAAAACAAACTTTGATTGAACGTTTGGATATATTAATCAATCAGTGTGACGCGGCGATGGCTTTGGCTGGAGGTTCTGGTACATTGACTGAAGTTTCTTTAATGTGGAATTTGATGGTGATTGAATCGATACCACGCAAGCCATTAATATTGATTGGAACTGGCTGGAAGAATACATTGGATTCTTTTTTCAATGCTTTTGAAAGTTATATGCCGTTACGTCAACGTGAGTTGTTATACTTTGCGGATGATGTGAAAGAGGCGGTGAGATTGTTGGAAAGTTGAAAGTTTCAAGTTGAAGGTTTAAGAACTTAACTTGCAACCTTCAACCTTAAACCTGTAACCGAAGAGGAAAAAATGGCAGAAGAAAAATTACCCACACGAGCAGAAGATTTTGCAGAATGGTACAACCAATTGGTTGTCAAATCAGATTTGGCAGATT
>JAEURF010000266.1 GCA_016789205.1 Anaerolineales bacterium | reverse complement strand
GAGTCTATCGCCCATGTATAAGGCTTCATCTTGGTCGTGGGTGACGAAAACAACTGTGGCTTGAATCGTTTTCAAAATTCGGCGCACATGCTCACGGACTTCTGTTCTTAAATCTGCATCCAAACTACTGAATGGTTCATCCATTAAAACCAAAACGGGTTGTGGTGCAAGCGCACGTGCCAACGCCACGCGTTGACGTTCTCCGCCAGATAATTCATGCGGATAGCGTTTTGAAAAAGAAAGCAAGCCCACCATATGAAGCATTTCGCCAACGATGGAGCGAATCTCTTCTTGTTTTTTTCCACGCAAACCAAAGGCGACGTTATCAAATACGGTCATATGCGGAAACAAAGCATGGTCTTGAAAGACCATACCAATGCCACGTTTTTCTGGCGGAACAAAAACAGAATCACTGGCAACAAGTTCACGATTTAAAAATATCGAACCTGAGTCTGGTCTTTCCAATCCAGCAATGAGGCGCAAAGTTGTTGTCTTTCCACATCCGCTTGGACCGACCAATGCCAGAATTTCATCGTTGTGTAATTCAAAAGAAATATCATTCACAGCCGAATGTTCTGAACCGTGAAATTTTTTGGAAAGATTTTTAACTTCAAGTGTTGTCATTTGAAAATCTGTTCTCTGCGCAGAAGAAAATATAACGGCAATGCCGAAACAAAAATCAATACAAATGCGGCAGGTGCGGCTTGAATATAAAAACCTTCTGCCGCCCAAGCCCAGACGCGCACGGCAAGTGTATCAAACCCAGCCGGGCGAAGCAATAATGTAGCAGGCAATTCTTTGAGCGATGTTAAAAACACAAGCGACCCACCTGCTAATAAACCCGGCAAAATTAATGGCAACGTGACTTGAAAAATTGTTTGAATGGATGTGCGCCCTAACGTGCGAGACGCTTCTTCTAACGTCGGGGATAACTGTTTCAGCGCGGATTCGCTTGACCTAACCGCCTGCGGCATGTGACGCAACACATACGCCATGACTACAACCAGTGGCGTGCCATATAAAAACGGAAGAAAACGATTGATGAGTAATACCAAACTCAAAGCAATCACCACACCGGGAATCGCATACCCAACCTGACAAACTCTTGAAATAAATTGTGAAAAACGATTCGGATAACGAACTGCCAATAATGCTACAGGTATAGATAATGTCACCGCAATCAAGGCGGCTAAGCCGGAACTCCATAAACTATTCCAAATGTAACTGCCGAAGCCTTGTGAACCTGTATAAAACAAAGTGGATAAAGTTTGTGGGTCGAATAAGGCTTGAATGCTCCAAACCAATAAAACGATTGTAGGGATTAATAAACTGGCAGAGATAACACCTAGCACAGTTAATAATGCAGGTATTCTCCATTTTCCTAAAGCAAAAAGCGGAGCAGGTCTCCAGTTGCTTTCCATTTGCGTGAAGCGGGCTTTGCCTTGCAAACGCAACTCGCTCCATAAAATCAAAATCGCTAACCCGACGAGAATGCCGCTTAAAACAGAAGCAGATGCCCTGTCGTAACGACCCGAAAGTTGAATAAAGATGGCGGAAGAAAAAGTTTCATATCGCAATAAAGCCACAGTGCCGTATTCTGCCAAAATATCTAATGCAACGAGCAATGCCCCAGCAGTTAATCCCGGACGTAATGCAGGCAATGTCACTTGAAACAACGTCTGCAATGGACTACGCCCAAGTGTGCGCGCGGCTTCTTCTAATGAAGCATGTAACGAACGAAACGCGGCGGCGCTCAATAAATAAACATACGGGTATGTAAAAAAAGTTAAGATAAAGGTTGCACCTAAAAATCCGAATGGACTAGGTGTAAAAATTTCTTGACCGAAAATATTTGCAAGAAATTGTGGCACATAACCACCACGCGGACGTAGCATTGCCAAATGTACAATTGCACCGATGTATGCAGGAATTGCCAATGGCATTGCCAGTAACCAACGGAAAATCTTTCTGCCGGGCAAATCAGTTCGTTCAGTAAACCATGCCATACTTACGCCGGTGATTAATGCGCCGGTCGTCACGGATATTGTCAATAACAATGTGTTGCCAAGCAATTTCCAAATGCGGGTTTGTAATAATCTCTGCCATGCTTCTGGGTCTGCGCCAGCCGCGCGGATAAAAATATAAATTAACGGAATGGCTACAAAAAGCGCAACCAGCCCCGCGGCAAGCATAAGCCGGGGGCTGACTTGAATTGTTCTTAATTTATAAAATAAATTATTTTCGTGTGTTACTTGCAACTTAATAGCCTCAAACTGAATTGTAGCCTAAGTTTATAAATCTAAATTTCATTTGCCACGAATTACGCTAATTCACGCGAATTCTTAATCAATTAGCGAAAATTCGTGAAATTCGCGGCTAATTTTTTTTACTACGGCAACCCAACTTGCTCAATCAAATCAAACGCCGCATAAAAATTTGCAGCCTCTTGCACAATATTCACTTATGCCAAACGGAATTTTTCTAATGGTTGCACGCCATCCTTCAAAGGCACACCATC
>JAEURF010000265.1 GCA_016789205.1 Anaerolineales bacterium | reverse complement strand
AAGCTGAAATGAGCTGGCTACATGCTTTTATTTTATTCTCATTACATTACATTTTTAAACTCTATTATTTTGTTATTCAAATTAGAGATTTCAATATTCATTTATTTATTCAATTATCAAAATTTTATTTGCATTAAATAAAACGGATTGGGCAAACTTAATGGAGCCAACAGATTTTGGACTCGACCCGATTTTAGCCGTGCATGATAAAGATTACATTAACTTTCTCGCTTCATGCTGGACCGAGTGGCTTGATTCTGATTCCTCAATATCCTCTTCGCCTGAGACTCATGCTTTCCTGCCCGCGACATTTGCATTAAGAAGAAAGGCTCGCCCAACTTCATCATTGCATGGTCGCGGCGGATATTACATGATGGATTTATCGGCATGTATTGTAGCGGGCACGTATCAAGCCGCATTGGCTTCTGCAAATAGTGCTTTAAGTTGTGCAAGTTATATTTTTGAAAATAAAAAATCTGCTTTTGCATTATGTAGACCGCCCGGACACCACGCTGGCAAAGATTACGCTGGCGGATATTGTTTTATCAACAATGCATCTGTCGCAGCTAATTGGTTATCAGAAAAAGGTAAGGTTGCTTTGTTAGATATTGACTATCACGCTGGTAATGGCACACAAGATATTTTTTATGAACGAAATGATGTATTGACCATTTCCATTCACGGCGACCCAGACTTTGAATATCCACATTACGCTGGCTTTGCAGATGAAACCGGCGCAGGTGATGGGCTTGGCTTTCATAAAAATTTCCCGCTACCAAAAGATACAGATGATAAAAATTATTTAATTGCTTTAGATGAAGCACTTGAAATGATAAAAAATTTCTCACCGAATTATCTTGTTTTATCAACAGGTATGGATACATTTGATGGCGACCCGCTTGGTAAATTTCATGTCACCAGAAATGGCTTTTCTCAAATAGGAAAAAGGATTGCTAGCCTAAACCTCCCGACTGCTATTATCATGGAAGGCGGTTATGCTAATAAAGAACTTGGTGAAAATGTAGTCACATTATTGGAGAATTTTGTATAACAAAAACCGTCCCGCAGGTTTATTTAATTCAAGATTATTTTTAACCCAAACCTGCGGGACGTTCTAATAAAACGGAGAATTTCAAATGAAAAAAAAGATTTTATTGTTTCTTGTATTTTTACTAACCGCTTGTGCGCCATCGGCGTCAGCCGAAACACCCACTCCAGCACCAACGCTTACGCCACAAATTGTTTACATCACCGCCACACCTGAACCAACACTACCGACAACGCCAACATTTACACCTACCATTACTAATACACCTGAACCGACCATTACATTAACTCCTGAATTTACATTCCCAACAGTAACAGTCAACAAACAAGCGCATTGTAGATATGGTCCATCCGCCGCATATTTACACGCCGCAGATTTATACGCGGGAGACGTTGGTTCTGTGCGCGGCACAGCGTTATATAGCAAATGGCTCTATATCAAGTTTGATAAGTTGAATTACTTCTGCTGGGTTGCCCCATCTGTTGTAGATGTGGTCGGCGATGTATCCACGCTTAAAAAAGTAGAACCGAATTTACAAAGTATCGGAAGCAACATGTATGGTCCACCACAAAATGTGCAAGCCACACGCAATGGTGACGAAGTTACCATCACTTGGAATCAAGTAGATATGACCGATGATGACGACAGAGGATATTTCATTGAAGCTTTTGTTTGCCAAAATACATTTTTCATCTGGTGGACAGCTGACCTGCCTGAACAAGATATGACCAGTTACACTGTCAAAGATGAAAAAGGCTGTTCTACACCTTCTTATGGAAAATTATATACAGTAGAAAAGCATGGTTATTCCGAACCTGTAGATATTCCATGGCCTAAACCGTAACTACGAGGGTGCGTCGCGTTTCTTTTTGTAAGTCTTTTTTATTATTAAATGCGCGACGCACTCCGGTACAACAAACAAAAGACGGACGCTTTCGCGTCCGTCTTTTGTTTATGAAATCACGCCTGCTTTTTTGAATGCCGTTTCAAGCATATCAATCGTGACAGGCTTGATAATCATGGCTTGTGCGCCGCTTTTCATCACCTGTTGGCGGGTTTCAGGTTGGTCATCTGATGTAATCACGATGACAGGTACTTTCATCAAACGCGGTTCACGGCGGATAAAGGCTAATACCTCTGTGCCATCTACCCCGGGCATGTTGATATCTAAACAAATAAATTGCGGAATAAAACTTGCTAATAATGACATGGCTGGGCTAGACCCATACGCTACCTTTGCAGGTAAATCCAATAACCCCAACATTTGTTGTAAAGCATCTGCGGTTTGGCGGTTGTCGTCAATGATTAAACCTTCGCTCATTCGTCCTCCAAAATAATTGTGCCCATCACGGACACATCATAACCTTTCAAAGATGAGATAGATGTCTGAAAACGCGAATCAGTTAACAGGTCAAAGAGAGGCGTTAAAAAATCTAAGAATTGTTTCGGGATGACCAAATCATATCGCTCTTGAAAAAGCGGAATGAAATCTAAATCTAAGGCTTG
>JAEURF010000264.1 GCA_016789205.1 Anaerolineales bacterium | reverse complement strand
TTCAGCAAGTACGGCAGCAACATCACGCGCGGATAAAACAGTTTCAAGCGCGGCAATGTCGTTGAACTCGATGACCTTTGTTGTCTCGCGTGGATCAACTTGCGGACCCATGTTATTGTGGCGTGACATTGGCGTGCCTTCTTCATCAAGTGTGATAAAGGTTTCATCAACAGAACCATGATAACAATAATTGAAAACTAAAATCTTTTGCCTGCCCGTAATAAGACGAGACATGCGAAGTGCAAAACGATTTGCATCGGTGGCAGTGAGTGCAAATTGCCAATATGGAAGTTTGAAGCGACGCTGTAATTCCTCACCTACCCAAATCACATCTTCATATGGAAGCATGAGCGTGATGCCTTTTTCAATTTGCTTTTTAATTGCATCAACTGTTGCGTTTGGTGAATGACCTGTCATTGCGCCTGTATCGCCGAGACATAAATCAATGTATGAATTTCCATCCACGTCGGTGAAGTGTGCGCCTTTCGCCTCTTTGACGAAGATTGGAAATGACCCTGCCCAGCGAATCATCCACAACATCGGCACACCACCGTGTAAAGATTTTCTGGCACGCTGATAGAGTTCGTAGGATTTTGGATGTGTCTTATGAAAAAGTGCTTCTTCTTTTTCAAGAAGTACCCTGAGATGGTTGCGGTTGATTGTAAGCATAGTTGTTGTATCCTAATTCTGGGGTTGTCAAACTACTCGAAGGGCTGTATATTATTATAAGATATCGCGGGACAGGAAGAAATGTCTAAATGATTTATTTTGTGGAGAAATAAAAAAAATGAATGAAACGACACTGGCAGAACTACTTGATTCAATTGGTCCGAATACAAATTTCAAGTTATTTCCATATTATGCAACCTGCTTTGATTTAATTCCTTCTACGATAAAAATACATTTACATGAAGACGGTACAAAAGAAAAAGCCGCCAAAATCTTGGAGGAACTAGACCTTGGTAAATATGCATTTGAGCCTGTACTGAAAAACTGGCGTACTGAAAACTCTAAAGATGCAAAAGTTTCGGAAGATTTTGTGTATGAATATGTCTTTAAGAGTGAATCGCATCAAATGTTGATTCATTTCTTGGCACAACGGAACTTTGTACAAGTCCATTTTTTATACAACCTGAATGACCTTGAAACTGAAAAATGGATTTTGGAAGTCAATCACAATTTACGTTCAAAATACGGCAGTGAGAAAAAGCCGGGCTTCAAAGTCTTGGTTTCTAGCGAAGGCAGATTTTATACTGATGATATTGACACAATTGATTTTGAATCAGTAGATATTAACGAATTGTACAACGATGACTTTGCTGAAGTTGACGAAATTATTTCGCAATCTTTGCAAAAGAACGAGTCAGGGATGATTCTTTTGCATGGAGAACCCGGCACAGGCAAAACGACTTATATCAAACACTTAATTTGCAAGCACACGGAAAAACAATTTATTTTCATCCAAAATGACTTCGTGCGCGATTTATTAAATCCGTCATTTGTTTTCTTTTTGTTACAAAACAAAAATTCAATTTTGTTAATTGAAGATGCTGAAAAAGTGGTGATTTCACGCGAGAGTTCATCAAATGATTCTGTCGTTTCTACTATTTTGCAATTAACCGACGGCTTATTTAGTGATTATCTCAACATCAAAATCATCTGTACCTTCAACACAAACATTGAACGGATTGATAAAGCATTGTTGAGAAAAGGCAGAATGATTGCGAAATATAAATTCACGGCACTATCTGCTGAGAAAACAAAAGCGCTTGCCACAAAAATGGGCTTTGAAAATGTAACTGGAAGTATGACACTGGCAGATATTTTTGGAGCAGACAAAAAAGATTTCAAAGACCCGGACAAGAAGGTGATTGGGTTTTCTTAAGAAAGTAATAAGTTAGGAGAAACGAGTAACAAGTCTTTTGCACAACTTGTTACTCGTTTCTTATTTCTCTTTACGCGTTTACTTCACCACTTCCTTCAACGACTCACTAAATATCTTCAATCCATCATTGATTTGTTCGGTAGTGACGTTCAAAGGCGGAATCCAGCGCAAAGTATTGTCATAGGTTCCGCACGATAAAAGCAACATACCCTTTTCTTCAGCAGAATGAATTACATCCTTAACCAATTGCTTGGCTTTCGCTTGTTTACCGTCCACGATAAATTCTGTGCCAACCATTAGCCCTTTGCCGCGCACATCACCAATTTGCGGATAATCTTCTTGCAATTTTCGCAAGCCCGTCATTAATTGGATTCCTTTTTCGGCAGCATTTTCAATCATTTTTTCTTCACGCATCGCACGGATGGTGGCGGCTCCAGCCGCGCAGGCGATGGCATTACCGCCATACGTTCCACCAATTGAACCGGTTTCTAGTTTCTTCATAATATCTGTGCGGCTGAACACACCAGATAACGGCATACCCGACGCGATTCCTTTGGCGACGGTCATAATATCCGGCAAGATGTCATAATGTTCAAAAGCAAACCATTTTCCTGTTCTACCAAAGCCTGATTGGACTTCGTCCAGAATTAACATGATGCCGTGTTTATCACAAATCTCGCGCAAGCCTTTC
>JAEURF010000263.1 GCA_016789205.1 Anaerolineales bacterium | reverse complement strand
CATTCAATTTACGATTTTAGATTTACGATTATTGATTACGGATTTTCTCTCAACACATACCCAACACCGCGGACTGTATGAATCAAACGCGACTCGTTCTCTGCTTCTAATTTTTGGCGCAAATAACGGATATAGACTTCAAGCACATTGCTCTCACCGCCAAAATCGTATCCCCAGACTCGGTCAAAAATCACTTCACGAGTCAACACTTGTTTCGGATGACGTAAAAACAACTCAAGCAATTCATATTCTTTCGCAGTTAAAGCCACAGTGCGATTCACGCGCGTTGCCTGACGTGACCCGGTATCTAAGGCAAGGTCTGCAAACTTCAATACAGGAATGCGCTCAGGTTGTGTACGGCGCAACAACGCACGCACGCGCGCAAGTAATTCATCTAAATTAAACGGCTTAATCATATAATCGTCAGCCCCAGCATCCAACCCTTGAATACGGTCTTGGACAGTATCTTTCGCCGTCAACATCAAAATTGGAATCGAGCCACCTTGGCGCAAACGATGGCACACTTCCAAACCATCCATACCGGGTAACATCCAATCTAAAATCACTAAATCAGGGGTATGGTCACGCGCGGCAATCAAGCCCATGCGCCCATCCACAGCGGTATCCACCGTGTAGCCTTCATAAGCCAAACCACGCTGTAACAACTTCAAAATGGCTTGGTCGTCTTCAATAATTAGGATTCGCTCATTCATAGCATTTCTCCTTGTTAAAAATATACCATAAATTCAAAAGGCTCATTTACCTTGCAACAATCTGATAGCCTTCCGAAAGTCATCCGCATAGTCTGCTTGAAATGACACAATCTTACCCGAAGTCGGATGCGTAAACGTCAATGAAAATGCGTGCAATGCCGGGCGCTGAATCAAATTGGATTGCGGCGCACTATATAAGACATCTCCTAAAAGTGGATGACCCAACGCGTAGGCATGGACACGAATCTGATGTGTTCTACCTGTCATCGGCATCGCCTCAACCAACGTGGAAACTTGATACCGTTCCTCAACCTTAAACTTCGTTTCAGCACGCACACCATTTCTATCATCCACCATGGTTCGATGTTTATGCCCAACATTTACTCTTAATGGAAACTTTGTGGTTTTCTCCTCCCATTTGGGGATGCCATTCAAAATCGCATGATATCTTTTCTCAACTTGATGCTTCTCAAATTGAATATTCAACGAACGATGTGCTTCAGCATTCAAAGCAAACAAAATAATACCGCTCGTAATCTTATCAATACGATGCACCACCCAAATTTTTTGATATTTTTCTTCCAACATCTTAACCAAATAATCCGCATCTTTATCCCACCCTTCTGGCAGGACAGATAAATTGGCAGGCTTATTAATCACAAGGATGTGTTCATCAACAAAAAGTGTTTGCATCAATAATCAATTCTAAGATTTTCCAAAAATTTTCTTGACAGTATTTTTTAACTTGAAATAAATTCGGTCAATCAACGGTTCACGCACAGACCGAAAAACTGCAAATTTCTTGACATATTTCGGAACAGTCCAAACAGTTTCTAAACCTTCAGGGAAAAATGCCACATCACCGACCTTCAAAGTGTATGTTGCTCCATTTTCTTCAATGATTACTTCGCCTTCTAAAATATGCACAATTTCGTCACAACCATAAATAAAAGTAAACTTCCCCGCCTGACAATCCCATAACCCGCAAGATAAATTATTATCTTCTGCTCTTGCCAAAGGGATACTTCTGGCAGTTGGATTGCCATCCTTAATCCAAGCTGGTGGCAAAGGCGTAGCACCAAAATCTATGCGTGTTGTAGAGCCTGTTTGAATCACAGGTTTACCAAAGTTTTTGATTGGGATGTTTGTATCAATCATACTAAGCGCAGAGTTATCTGTCATTAAAACCTCTCTTTATTAAATAATCCCGAAGGGATGAAAGGATTATAGAAATTCAAGACATTTCGTAATCAAATCCCGAAGGGATGACATAGATTTGAAAACTATGACACTCCTTCGGAGTTGGTTTTCAAAATCAAATTACTATAATCATTTGACCTCTACAGGGTCAATCTAATGAATGAATTATACAATCTTTCTTGACATGAACATCCTCAAAGGTTTATCATGGCTTTATGACTGAAACCCCTGAATCTACAAACCCTAACATCATTGATTCACTTTTGCACCCGCTCGCCCAGCCGATTCGGAAGTTATTATCTCGTTCTGGAAGACAAGAACTAAACAAAATTTTGATTGACGATGAAGAAAATATTCTCGAAGCATTAAAGGCTGGCATTAAAGTTGAGTCTGTATATTTTTCTGGCGAAAATAGAATTACAGAAAATTTCAAACAATCTATTCCCAAATCTATTCCGATTCATGAAGTTGCGACTCGAACCTCAAAAAAACTTTTTGAAAATGACAAACTCTCGCGTGTGTTTGCCATTGCTCAAACCCCAAAACCGATTGGCTTGGAAGCCTTAAAGTCTATTTCGAAAGATATTGTGGTTTTGGAAGATTTAAGTATTTCTGGCAACATAGGCAATATTACACGCACATCGCTTGCACTAGGCGTTGGTGGCATT
>JAEURF010000262.1 GCA_016789205.1 Anaerolineales bacterium | reverse complement strand
TGAGTCTATTTTGCATAATCACGGCTATCAAATAGCCACTGCAAATAGTGGCGCAACTGCATTGAATCTAGCCGATGAAATTATGCCTGATTTAATTTTATTAGATGTGATGATGCCCGGCATGAACGGCTTTGAAGTTTGTCGTCGCCTCCGTGCTACGCCTAAACTTGCTGAGGTGCCCATCATCATTCTCACCGCCTTAGATGACCGCGCTTCGCGTCTGCAAGGGATTGAGGCTGGTGCAGATGACTTCCTCACCAAACCAATAGACCGCCAAGAATTGCGTTTGCGCGTCAAAACAATTTTACGCTTAGACCGTTACCGAACTTTATTAACCCAACGCGAAAATTTAAGTCAGATGGCAGAACGTGTTATCACCGCGCAAGAAGAAGAAAGAAAAAGACTCTCACGCGAATTGCATGATGATTTAGGTCAAGCCTTGATTGCGCACATTTTGGAATTAAAAAATTTACAAAGCCAAACAAACTTAAATCATGAGTTTGAAAAATTAATTGAAGATACCAACCATATTATTAATCGAATGCGTCAATTGGCTCAAGATATGCGCCCAGCCTTATTAGATACTTTAGGCTTGGTCTCTGCACTTGAAACCTACAGTCGCGAGTTTGGGTTGAGAGCCAAGTTGCCCGTCACGTTTGAAGCGGATGGGGAAATTCCAAAACTATCAGATGTGCATTCCATCACGTTGTATCGCACGTTGCAAGAATCGCTTACCAACATCATCAAACATTCAAATGCCACGCAAGTTTGGGTCGAGTTAAATGTGGATGAACATCATACGATTTTGACTGTGCAAGATAACGGCGTTGGATTCGTTTCGACTACTCAAAACGGGATGGGTATTTCTAACTTACGTGAACGCCTCGCACTCGTCGGGGGAGAATTGGCAATCTCCTCAGCAGTATCCAAAGGGACGATTATTTCTGCACGCCTCCCATTGGAAGAAACATCGCAAACCGAGTTGGCAATATGATTCACATCTTGCTGGCTGAAGACCATACCATGGTGCGGGCTGGGTTACGAGCTTTGCTTGAACGCGCACAAGATATACAAGTTGTCGGCGAAGCCTCAAATGGTCAAGAAGCGATTGATTTAACGGTTGCGCTTAAACCTGATGTGTTAGTCTTAGATATTATGATGCCACGCTTAAATGGCATTCAAGCCGCGGAGCAAATCCGCAATTTGAAATTACCGGTAAAAATTTTATTTGTCTCTATGTATTCAGATGCAGGCTTGGTGAGGCAAGCATTGCAAAGTGGTGCAAAAGGATATGTATTGAAAACATCTGCTGGAGAAGAATTATTACAAGCCATCCGCGCTGTAGCACAAGGTGAAACCTACTTAAGCGGCACAATCTCTTCAATGGTGATGGAAGACTCAATGCGCCCTAACATCAAACAAACACAAAATCCGCTGGATGCATTATCACCGCGCGAAAAAGAAATTTTGCAATTAATCACTGAAGAACACACCAGCGGCGAAGTGGGAAAAATATTATCCATTAGTGAAAAGACCGTAGAAAAGCACCGCGCCAACATCATGGAAAAACTACAAGTCCGTAATTTGGCGGGTCTGGTGCGCTTGGCAATCAAGCATGGGTTAATAGACAAAAATGAATAAGGAGTAAGCATGTCAAATAACAGCATTATCTTAATTGTAGATGACGAAGCCGCAGGTAGACACACCTTAGAATCTATTTTAGAAGGGCAAGACTATCAAATTGTGATGGCAGAAAATGGACCCGAAGCGATTGAAAAAGCGAAAAAAATTCTGCCAGATGTAATTCTGTTAGATGTAATGATGCCCGGCATGGATGGTTTTGAAGTCTGTCGTCACCTGCGCAATGACCCTAACCTTGCCGAAGTGCCTATCATCATTCTCACCGCTTTAGACGATAGAAAGTCTCTACTTCAAGGTTTAGATGCCGGTGCAGATGATTACCTCACCAAACCGTATGATCGCTACGAATTACGCGCCCGCCTGCTTGGGATTACACGTTTGAATCGCTATCGTAAATTATTAGATGAACGTGCCAATATTGAAACCGCACACGAGCAATTATTATCCGCTTATGATGCCACTATTGAAGGTTGGTCACGCGCAATGGATTTGCGCGATAAAGAAACAGAAGGTCACACATTGCGCGTTACAGACCTGGCTGTAAAATTAGCACGCAATATGGGCATCAATGAAGGTGAATTATTATTTATCCGCCGCGGCGCACTCTTGCACGATATTGGCAAACTCGGCGTACCCGATGCAATTTTGCACAAAGCTAGTTCATTAAACGATGAAGAATGGGGAATTATGCGCCAGCATCCGCAATTTGCATACGACATGCTCTACCCGATTGAATATCTACGCCCTGCATTAGATGTCCCCTATTGTCACCATGAAAAATTTGATGGCACGGGCTATCCACGAAAATTAAAAGGTGAACAGATTCCGCTTTCAGCACGCATCTTTGCCATCGTGGATGTTTGGGATGCGGTTACCTCAGACCGACCCTACCGCCCAGCTTGGGATAAACAAAAAGCGATGGATTACATCAATGAACAATC
>JAEURF010000261.1 GCA_016789205.1 Anaerolineales bacterium | reverse complement strand
TCATATAAATCCGATATTCTTTTTCGGAATGGATTTGAATTACATCTGCAACAGAAATATTTTTTGATGATGCAACAATTTCAATATCAGAATTGGATGCGTCGCCGTATCGCACCTTGACCTCATGCCTGCGTGCTGTTTCCTGATTCATTTTATTTAACTGATTCATATTTTCTTCAACCAAAGTTTTGATTTGATGAAATGAAAAATTTAACGAATCATAATGAATCAATAAAGTGCAATATGCAGGGACAGTTTCGATAATGCCGTTTGTGTTTTGCAACAAAGCGTTGAGTGCATGCACACGCTGATTGATAATTGGATCAATCTCATTCCCCACCTCAACTAACAAAGCAGAATCGCCAAGAGGTTTTATATTGGGAGTGCGTCGCGCTTTCATTTGAAAAATTTCTTTTTTGGAGAAAGAAGCTTGCTTGCAAAGTAACTTATAAACATAAAGCGCGACGCACCCTTTCAGTTAATTGCTCTCAAAAATAGAAATGGATTCGACGTGATAAGTTTGCGGAAATAAATCAAATGGGGTGACTTGTTTAAGTTGATACCCACCATTGATTAGTCTCGCCGCATCGCGTGCAAGTGTAGATGGGTCACAGGAAACATAAGCAATGACTTGCGGTTTGATGTTGATAATTGCATCTAAAGCATGTTTGTCAATGCCTGCGCGTGGTGGGTCAAGGATGACATGAGTTAGAGTGTTAATTTGATTTGAAAGTTTCGGCAAAATTTCTTCGGCTGTGCCTTCATATAAATCTATGTTTTCAAATTCATCGAGATTGAAAACAAAATCTTCACAAGCAGATGGTGATGATTCAACCCCAATGACTTTTTGATATTTATCGGCAAAGAATTTGCTGAATAACCCAACTCCGCAATATATGTCAAGTAAAGTAATTGTGGAATTATTAATTGGTAATTGGGTAATTAGATGTTCAACCATTTTTTCTGTCATTTTGGTATTGACTTGAAAAAACGATGAGGCTGAGACTTTGAAATCTTTATCCAAAATTTTGATAAAAGTATGGTCTTGACCGGCAACCACAATAGGATGATTTTCATACAAATGAATTACAGAAACATCGGCTTCGATTTCTAATTCTGGTGCTTCAGGTGATGCAGATTCAAGAATGAGCATTAAATCATTTTCATCACCAGAACGAAGCGATACACGTTCAATATTTAAATTTGATTCAAAATTTAGTTCTTTCCAAAACGAATCAATTGAATTTTCTGGCAAGTGACATTCTTCAATGGCAAATGTAGAATTTCCATTTGAATTGATAAAACCTATTCTGCCTTCTTTCGTCAAATGAAATTGCATGTGATTACGATAATTCCATTCCAGAGCTGAAGGAATCATTTTTTGAACAGGCGGGTTCTCAATTTTTCCAATTCTTCGCAGTTGGTCACGTAAAATTTCTGTTTTTGCTTTTAATTGATTTTCGTAGGAAAGGTTTTGATAATGACACCCGCCACATTGAGTGAAATGTTTACATTTTGCTTCCATTCGTTCAGGTGATGATTTAATAATTTCAATAATTTCCCCGCGTGCAAAGTTTTGTTTTTCTTGTGTTAAACGAATTTTTACAACTTCATTTGGCAATCCAAACGGAATAAATACGGCTCGCCCATCAGGGAGTCGCCCAATGGCTTCGCCGCCGTAGGTAAATTTTTCAAGCGTGATTTCAAAGGTTGAATCGGACATGATAAAAGCATTATATCTTTAATAAAAAAGAGGAAAGACAATTAAAGTCTTTCCTCTTTCATTTTCATTATTTTCTATTTCAAAATAAATGAAAGCACAACCAATACTGTGATGAAAAATCCCGCCAAAATGCCGATGCGTTTGAGGTCTTTCTTAATCATGCTGTAATCAGGATTGAACTCAAACTTTTGCGGCTGATTATTTGCCGTCATCATAGAGTTGTTGGGTCGTTTGTTTTTCTTAGCCATTTTTTCTCCTATTTATGCTATGTCATTGCGAGCCGCGCTCTTGTACTTTGCGGAGAAGCAATCTCCTACACAATTATAAGATTGCTTCGTCGGGCAAAGAACGCCCTCGCCGTTTGAGGCTCGTCGCAATGACGAAATTAATTTTGTAATCTCGCAAACACAACAATACGCTGGTCATTGACCAAGTAAGGGTAACACGAAATCAAAGTAACTGTCGGCGAACTTGTCGGTGCCATTACTTCTACTGCTGTAGGTTCTACCAAAACAGTTCTATCCACAATATAAACAAACTGGCGTTGTTGAGTATAAACAATAATTTGGTCGCCGGGCACAAGCCTATCTAAATATCTAAAAATTTCTCCATAGACATCATTATGAGCAGAAAGCACCGTATTGCCATCTCTGCCCGGAGGTGCAGAACCAATATATTGTCCCACGCCTTTTTTCAATTGTTCCCAACCATCGCCTTGCACAACGGGCGCATCCACATTGATAGATGGAATTTGAATCCGCACGGCTTGGTCTGGCGCGGCGGTTGGCACAGGAATGTTTGCTAATGATTGCACCATCGGAAGTAAATGCGATGGAATTTCCGCTTCATTTGGACGTGTG
>JAEURF010000260.1 GCA_016789205.1 Anaerolineales bacterium | reverse complement strand
TGTTTAGACGCAGAATCTGCGTCTATGACAGGAACAGCTTCCACGTCTGCGCCGAGGCGGGTGAAATGGTCAACACCCATCTTCATCCAGCGATTTACACTAGAGTCACCTTCTTGACCAGCCGCAGTTGGTAAACAAACCACGTGTGGCTTTCTTCCAATTGCGCCACAATTTGCAAGCAAAAATTTATCTACCTCATCCATCACAGGTAAATATTCACCAGAACCTAATAACGCAATATATCCATTCATATTATCTTTTCAATATATCTCGTTTCATATTTTTCAATGCAACGTGCAATAAATTCAATGTGTTCTTCCAATCATCAATGCGTGAAATGCTGATGGGCGAGTGGGTGTAGCGATGTGGCACAGAGACTGAAACCACTGGTACGCCTGCACGCGCACCTTGAATTGCACCTGCATTTGTGCCACCACCACCCGGCTGACGCATTTGATATTGAATTTTATTTTTGATGGCAGTCTCTTCTAAAAATTTTACAAGGTGCGGATGGTCAATTGTAGATGCGTTTGACATATAAATAGCGGGACCCAAACCGAGTTTTGTATTGTAAGTAAAATTTTCTCTGCCATCATAATCTGGCAAATCGCGCGCGGGAGTTGAATCAACGGCAATGGCAATATCTGGGTTGAAGTAATAACCTGCTACGGTTGCCCCGCGTAAGCCAATTTCTTCTTGCACACTAAATGACAAACATAATTCAATATTTTTCGGCGCGTTTTTTAGCAATTCAATTAAAGTGACTACGCCGATTCTATCGTCAATAGATTTGGACATGATGGAGTTGCCAACACGTTTGAATTTTGTCGCAAAGGTTGCACGGTCTCCAACTTTGGCTTTGCCCTCTGGACCTAAATCAATGCGCATGGAATCAACGTCAATGGTATGTTTACGTTCTTCGGCGGTTGTCATGTGAATTGGTTTTGCACCAATCACACCAACTGTATGGTCTTTGCCGACGATAACTTGTTTACCGACTAGATGCCTTTCATCAATGCCGCCGACGGTTTGAAATTGATAAAAGCCGTCACCATCATCATGGACAATCATGAATCCGACTTCGTCCATGTGGGCATCTAGCAAAACGCGCAATGCTTTTTTATCTTTACTTTTTTTTGTGACCAAAACACTGCCGAGTGAATCTATTTTAACTTCATCAGCGTATGGTTTAACTTCTTCTAGCACAATGCGTCTTACTTCGCCTTCATCCCCAGAGACAGACATGGCGTTGCATAGTTTTTCGAGTAATGTGAGTTGTGGTTTTCCGATAGTTAACATAATATTCTCTATGTCATTGCGAGGAGTGCTTTAGCACGGCGAAGCGATCTCATTCTTAAACAGGAGATTGCTTCGCCACAAAGAGCAAGAGCGTGGCTCGCAATGACATGGCTATTCCCAAGTTATCTTTTCTATAAAATCTGCTTCAAGTGAAGCGATAAATTCTGCTAACAATCTTCCAGCACGTTGAATATCTTTCATGGCAACCAATTCAACAGCCGTGTGCATATATCTTTGTGGAATGCTCAAAACCATCGAAGGAATGCCTTCAGCGGTTAATTGCATCGCATCCGCATCTGTAGATGAATATTCAGGCATTAAATCATCATGCACAGGGATTTCGATTTTTTCAGCCACTTCTTTGAATCTTTTATGTAAGTAAGGTGTCACACTAGGACCTATGCCTAACGTGACACCTTTGCCTAAATCAAATGTTTGATAGCCACTGGAACCTGTGCCTTTGCCGAAGGTCATATCTACGGCAACTGCAATCGTCGGGCGGATTTGATAGGTGGAAGTATATGAACCACCAAAAACCGTTTCTTCTTGCACGGTGGCAACTGCCCACACATCCCAAGCATGTTTTTTGTTTTGTAATTCTTCGAGACAAATCGTCAGTGCGGCAACAGAAGCGCGATTATCTAATGTGTGTCCACTTAAATATCCACCAGACATTTCAACGGGCTCAGTTGCAAATGAAACTCTGTCTCCTACGTTAACTTTTTTAGCAACTTCTTTTGAAGTTAAGCCCATGTCTATCATCAAATATTTTAGAGGGATGACTCCGCCACCTTCGCCTTCAGGAATTAAATTGCTTGGGGGCATCACAATCACACCGTATAAATCTTCGTTTGTGCCAGAAGCATGGACAGTGACTGGCGTGCCGGGCAAAACGCGAGAATCAATGCCACCAATGTTCGTGATATATAAAAATTCATCCACAATGCGTGAGACCATGAGTCCAATGGCATCCATGTGGGTGGCAATCAAAACCGATGGGGCTGGGCGAATGTTTCCCTTTAGCGTAGCAGTTTTATGTCCATGAATTGAGCCGAGTTTACTTTCGCTAACTTCGTCCACCAATGGAGTCCATTTTTCTTTAATGAGAGCCCCAACTGGGGCTTCATATCCCGATACACCTGAAACAGAAATTAAGGATTTTAGAAATGGAGTGATATCTGTCATGGGTTGCCAAAAGCTGTAGGTGATGGGCTGATTGTATTGCTTGGAGTCAAAGATGGTGTGATGCTTGGTGTGATTGACGGCGTGAATGTTAAAGTGGGTGTATTAGATG
>JAEURF010000025.1 GCA_016789205.1 Anaerolineales bacterium | reverse complement strand
TCGTTCTTTTTGTTCACTTTTTGTGTAGAGGTTGTTCAACTCCATTGGGAGAATTACATTTTCTAAAAGTGTGAGTGTAGGAAATAATTGAAAAAATTGAAAGACAATGCCTAAGTTTTTCCCACGCCACGCCGCCATTTGGGATTCATTAAATGAATGTACCGGCGCACCATCAATCATAATTTCGCCAGAGGTGGGGCGGTCTATCCCGGTAATCATATTAATGAATGTAGATTTCCCACTTCCAGACTTACCAATGATGGCAACAAATTCCCCGCGTTGGACTTCGACATCAATGTTGTTGACAGCTGTAAAGTCACCTGCGGGGGTTTGATAGGTTTTGATTAAGTTTTTTATTTCAATGAGTGGGGAAGTAGATGATGGCATAAGGACAAGTTTACTCGAAGAGATAAAAGTTGGCGCAAGAATGAGGCGCGAGAATTTCATCAAAAAGATTGACTGTTTGATTGAAAACTCCTTGTAAGGTACAAATTTTATAAATTGTGCTATAGTATTATCAGACATCCGATAAAGGCAAACCCGGCGAAAGCCGGCGACGCAAAGCCATGGGTCTACCGTTGTTGAAAACAACCAGGACCGCCAGGCCGCCGAAGACCACAAAGTAACGATTGTGTTTGCTAGGCCTGGCTTATTACAAGCCAGGTTTTTTTGTTCGGATGGCTTAACAACCTTCATGATGTTCCAAACTACATTTTCAAGGAGAAAAGCCATGTTAAAAAATATGAAAGTTCTGTTCGTTGTGTTCGTCATCGTTGCTATTTCTGTTGCCTCTTATGCATTTGCCGCCGCCAATACTGTGCCTGCTACTAAAGCAGGTGATGGTTCAGGTGTAGTCAGTGGTTATACCGTTACGAGTGTTGCATACACTTTGAATGGCACTGACCCCTCTACATTGGATAGCGTCTCATTTGATTTAGGTGCCGCGGCAACTCAAGTGGAAGTTCAATTGGTTGCATCTGGTTCTTGGTATTCTTGCACGTTGGATACCGGCACTGTTTGGGAATGTGATACCACTGGGTTAGCAGTTTCCACAATTGACCAACTGCGTGTTGTTGCTACCAGCAACTAGTTTAGGTTTCGTGTAATTCAAAAGCCGGGTTTGTTCACATGTCTCCCCGATTTCGAAGGTTGGCGGAAAGACTAACGAGCAGACCCGGTTTTCAATCATTTCGTCCTCAGATATAAAATGATAAAGCTTAGCAAAATCCAATCATCTGTTTTATTTGCGTTATTTTCCTTTTTTCTTTGTTTCATTTTCTGGATGACGCTCGCCCCAACTCAATTTGGTGGTTGGGTGACTTATGTGATTGTTGATGGTAATAGTATGGAGCCGGGCTTTTATCGAGGTGATTTGGTGCTTGTACGCGCCCAACCAGATTATCAAGTGGGGGATGCAGTTGTTTATCACGACCCTCATATGGGCAGTTATGTTTTTCACCGCATTGTTCAGCCTGAATTGAATCGTTTTATTCTTCAAGGTGACAATAATTCATGGCTTGATTCATACAAGCCAACGCAAGCTGAAATTGTCGGAAAGTTATGGGTGCATATTCCTAAACTTGGTAAAGGCATCGAATGGATGCGTGTGCCGTTGAATATGTCGCTCACGGTTGGCTTGATGGGAGTAATTCTTATGCTTGATTTATTCAAAAATCCCTCTCAAAGTAAAAAAGGAAAAGCAGTGCCTGCGTTCAATTTCGGGGGAATATCACAATTTGGATTATACGGACTTGCTTTTTTTGCATTGCTGTTCCTTGTAACAGGAATTTATTCTTTTACACGTCCACTTAACTTGCCAGCGGAAAATATTTCGTATCAGCAAGAAGGAAATTTTTACTATTCAGCAACAGGTACACCTGGTGTCTATGATACAGATGTAGTCCGTTCTGGTGAACCAGTCTTCCCCAAACTGACCTGCTTCCTTAACATTGGGCTTACTTACAATATTATTGGCAATGGGATTCAGGGAATAGCCGGTAAGCAGACGATTTATGCTCGCGTGCTAGATGAAACTAGCGGATGGCAACGAACTATTCCGCTCACATCAGAATCCACATTTAATACAAACTCATATTTTGCCATGACCACACTCGACCTATGCCAAATCGAATCGATTGTCAATTTGGTTGAGCAAGAGACAGGGTTAAAACAAATTGCCTATACCTTAGAAATTGTGGCCGACACTTCTTTTATTGCCAGTATCGGCGGCAATCAAATCAGTGATTCATTTTCACCTAAACTCGTCTTTAAATATGACAAAGTTCATTTTTATCTTGCTAATGGAGATACTAAAACCGACCCTTTATTTTCCACAAAGGCTGGGTTAGCAGGCGCTTCTGGCTCAGATAAAAATATAATCTCACTCTTCGGGTTTCAAATTCCAATTTGGGTGATTCGCTTTATTTCTTTAATCGGGTTTGCTGTTTCACTGATTGGCTTAACCACCCTTGGCTTGAATTTATATAAGACTACCAGTCAAAACGAACAAGCATTAATTCGCTTAAAATATGGCGGAATGTTGGTGGATGTTTACGAGCAGAATCTCGCACCGGCTTCTTCGATTATTGATGTAAGAACCATAGACGACCTTGCACGGCTTGCTGAAAAACAAGGCGCAATGATTCTACACATGACGCGTAATTCCTTGCATTATTATTTTGTGCAAAACAACAGCACTACATATCGTTATGTAGTTGGCGCAGTTGAAGATAGTATGCTTGCTGAAAATGCTCAACCTGAAAATGAACCTGTTAAACAAATTGAACTATCGCAACCTGTTTCAGTACCGCTAGTCGAAAAGCCTGCCGAGCCAAAGCCAAGAATTATTTATACCTATGTGCCTCCACCTGAAGTGACAACACCACGACAAGAGAGAAAAATTACAAACCCGAAACCAACACCAAGCGAGACGATAGAATATGTTATCAACACTGGCAAGATTGAATTTGAAACGTCTTTACAAGAGGCGACTGTTTTGCCGAGAATAAAGATATAGCCATGCGATTCACGCTTCGTTTTCTAACCTTCTGCCTGCTTGTCCTCGTCATCATCACCACGTTGACGGCGATAGCCGCCACGAATACTGTTCCCGCTACCCGTATTGGTAGTGAGGCAATTGCATTTCAAATTAACCATCTTAGACCATCTGCTTGCGCGGGCTTATCGTTGACCACGCTTATTACCGCCTCAGGGACAATTACCGGCACAGCAGGCAATGACCTTATCCTTGCCAGTTCAGGTGCAGATACGATTGACGGCTTAGGTGGCAATGACTGTATAGTCGGCGGGGGAGGTGATGACAATATCAATGGCGGTGATGGCAGTGATGTTTGTATCGGTGGCTCTGGGAATGATATTTTCACAACCTGCGAAGGCGAAGTGCAATAAAACCTATTTCTTCAATAAAACTCACTCATTCGAGTGAGTTTTTATTTTACTGTAGTAATCAGAGTAAATCAACTTGCGCGTAGGCAAATAGTGAGTTAAATCAAACCGAAGCTAAATATTGAAGTTTGAGAATCAAGCCAAACCTAATCCAGAGTCGAATTTATATCGCGTAGCCAAATTAGGAAGCAGAAATTGCTGAAAAGTAGAAAAATCCAAAATAAATTCAATAAAACCAAAATATTTTTCAATTTACCAAAAATATTGACAAATCTAAAAATATTTGCTAAGATAGTCATATTGGAGTCCAAAATGCCCTTAGTTCCGCAATCTTGCCCAAGCTGTTCATCGCCTCTTGTTGTCACCCAACTCAACTGCACTTCATGCGGTACAGGTGTGGTCGGCAAGTTTGAGCTCTCACCATTTTTTCGCCTCTCACCTGAAAGCCTAAAATTTCTTGAATTTTTTGTGCGTAATCGAGGCAATGTGAAAGAGATGGAAAGAGAAACGGGCGAATCATATTGGGCAATTCGCAGACAACTCGATGAAGTAATTACTGAAATGGGCATTGAAGCCGTCGCAGATGATGTTTCAACGCATCGCCAAGAAATTTTGGCGCAACTCAGCCGTGGCGAAATCACGGTGCAAGAAGCCACCAAACTACTTTCTCAAATCAAAGGAGATAAAAAATGAACGGACAAAAAGAACGCCTGATGGTTTTGGATATGCTTGCGGAAGGGAAAATTTCGCCTGATGAAGCCGAACAACTTTTTAAAGCGATGGAAGAAGTGGGGGATGAAGAACCCGCCTCTGACTCGTCTCCGCTTGTTCCCGGACTTTCACATTTATCTCATCTTGCGGCTTTGTCTCCAGTTTCGCCAGTGACTCCTGTAACACCTGTTACTCCAGTGGTGCCAATGAACGTTGCACGTAACGTCCGTGTGCAAGATTTAGTTTCAGCGTTGAAAGAGGCCGGCATTGACCATGTCACCATTTCTGATTTGCAAGAAATTCAGATGCATAACTTAACGGCTGAATATATACGTGAAATGTTGGCATTGGGTGTAGAACCTGATGGGTTAGGCGAGTGGATTAACTTACGCATTCATGACATCACCCCGCGTTATGTGCGTGAACTGCGTGACCTCGGCATTACCGATTTAGATGCCAATGAAATTGTGGATTTGAACTTACAAGGCGTTTCTCCGAAATATATTGCCGAATTAAAAAATGCTGGCTTGAAAGATTTAAGCATTGATGAACTGACCGATTTGAGTAATCATGGTTTTTCGCCAAAACTTATCAGTGAGTTGAAAAATGCTGGTCTCAAAGACCTGACTGCCGATGAATTAATTGAATTGGGTATTCACGATGTTTCGGCAAAATACATAGCCGAATTAAAAAACGTAGGCTTGAAAGATTTTGATGTAGAAGATTTGATTGAATTAAAAAACCATGATGTTTCCCCAAAATTTATTGCAGAACTACAAGCGCTCGACTTGAAAGATTTTGATATTGATGATTTGGTTGAGTTGAGTAACCACGATGTGTCAGCAGATTATATTGCTTCATTTCAAAGCCTCGGCTTTAAAGATATGGACATTGACGAATTAATTGAACTTAGCAATCATGATGTAAAACCAGAATTTGTAGCAGAATTACGTGAACTCGGCTTGAAAGATTTGGATGTAGATGACTTGATTGAAATGAGCAATCACGGTGTCACTGCCCGTTTTGTGGCAGAGATGCGTGAACTCGGTTTGAATCATTTTACTACCGAAGATTTTATTGATTTAGCCGACCAAGGCATATCCGCAAAATTCATCAAATCTATGGCAGAGGCTGGGATGAAAGACTTAAGCGTCAGTGATTTAGAAGATTTACAAAATCATGGCGTGAGCGGAAAATTCGTGCGCGAATTAAGTGAACTTGGCTTTAAAGATTTGAAGGTAGATGATTTGGTTGAATTAAGCATTCACCATGTTACCCCACGCTTTATTCGTGATATGCGTTCGAAGTACAGCGAAGATTTAACACTTGAACAATTGCTTGAAATGCGCATGAACGGCGTAGATGAATACCTGCTCGAAGAACTCCGTGCGGCAGGGATAAAAGTAAAAGCATAGTTTCTTAAAATAAGAAAAGCCACGAACCAATTGGTTCGTGGCTTTTCTTTTACTTTACTTGTTAATGATAAGGAATTTATAATTTTATATTCTATTTCAACCTACACTATGCCAAGGAGTAACAACAAATTCAATCGCATTATTTAGTTTCAAAACATAGACTGCTTCAGGCTCTACAAACTGAGCCCAAAAAGTTCCATCTTTAATGACAGCGTTTTTGTTGCTGACAAGGCTTTGCTTGGTATCAGCCAGTCCCGCATTATAAAATGTACGGTCGCAAATTCCATTGCTCCAATAGATATAGTCATTGGCAGATACCCACTCCGCAGATGAATGCACGGATGGCAAACTGTCTGGAAGAGTAATGGTTGAAACAAAAGCTTTATCGCCTTCACCAATTTCAGTATGAATTACATTGCCATCACGTTTATGAATAACTTTTGATGCTTTGGTAATCACATCAACTGGGTCCATTGAAGTATTTGAAGATTTAGCATCTACAATCATATAACGTGGCGTATTAGTTAAATCTTTATTATCCTTAACAAAAATAGACCATTCCGCTCGAATACCTTTCACCAACCCAGATACACGATAAGCATTGACTGCTAGAAAATAAGAGGGTTCATCTGTATTCAAACACTTGATCGGGCTTAGTGAAAAATTGGAAGGGACGCCAAGTTTTTGTAACAAATTGTCAATTTCAGATGATTTTATTCGGTACACCCAATAGATAGAAGGAGGGTCATTTTCAACTGTAAACTGCACAAGTGGCTGGTCTTTTCCAAAGGCGATTTTCAACCCAGAAAAAATTGTCATTTGAGAATAGATGAATCTTTTTATAATGCTTCTTCCCAGCCGCCCAAACCTAGAAAGTTTTTTTGTTAATACAGAATTTTCCATTAATGAACTCCAAAATTATTTCTAAGAATATGATTAATTCAATGATTAGGATTATAGTAAACTTGTAGGTATTATTACACAATAGTGCGGTATTCGATACGCCTCTTTCTTGACCTGAGGTTGGTTTTGTGAAGTTTAGCATTTAACTTGCCCTCAAAAGGAATCTATGAGCATAGAACCATTAACTACAAATGATATTTTGAGACTTTGGTCTCAAACCTATAACCGCGAGGGAAAACCTGATTGGTCACATATTTTCCCTTATTATCATGATGATATTATTTTTCAAGATAGTATTCAAAAAGTAGAGGGCAAAGATAATTTCATTGCATTATGCGATCGGCTTACGAAGCGTTGTGAACAATTACAAATGGACATTACTTCAATCGCGCAAAACGAAAAAGAGATTTTCATGGAATGGAAAATGACCATGATTTTCAAGAAATTTCCCAGCACACCCATGTTTGGATGCACAAAACTTACATTTGGCGAAGATAATCGCATTATCAAACAGCGCGATTATTACGATTTGTGGGGTGATATCTTCAATGAAATTCCTTGGTTTCATCGTCCATACAGAAAATTCATGCACAAATATTTTGGGTAATCGGATACCACATTGAAACTTCCTGAAGAACTTCAATTTATTGAAAACGCAAGAAAACCTCAAAAAACCACCACTGCTAGATTGGATGGTCAAGTGTGTGTGATTACTGGAGCAACATCAGGCGTGGGCTATCAAGCCGCAAAACGAATTGCACAAGCAGGAGCCCATTTAGTTTTAGTTTGTCGAAATATTGAAAAGGCAAATATTGTTAAAGCTGAAATTACAAATTTATTCAACACCCAAGTTGACATTGTTCAAGCAGATTTTTCAAAATTAGATGATGTTAGAAATGCCGCAAAGCAAATTCTTAATCAGTTCCCTGTCATTAAAGTCTTAATCAACAATGCAGGTATGCATTTCACCACACGCACCTTAACAGCAGACGGATTTGAAACGGCATTTGAGGTCAATCATCTGGCATCATTTTTATTTACACGCTTACTGATTGACCGAATGATTGAGTCATCCCCTTCTCGAATTATCCAAGTCAGTTCTGAAGGACATCGTTTTGGTGGATTAAAGCTAGATGATCTTACATGGGAAAAACGAAGATACAGAGGTTTACAAGGTTATGGCGCTTCTAAGACTGCTCAGTTATTAACAGTTTGGGAATTAGCCGAAAGGTTAAATGGAAGCGGTGTCACAATCAATGCAGTGCATCCTGGTGAAGTTGCCACAAACATTGGCATGAACAATGGATTAATTTATCGTTTGTATCAAAAATATTTACTTTCTTTCATATTAAAAGACCCCAAGATATCTGGTGAAGCACTTTACTATTTTGCCGCCGCTCCAGAATTAAGTAATACAAGCGGAAAATTTTTTAACATGACCCACGTAGAAAAACCAGCCCCTCATGCACTTGATAGGGAAATGGGAAAACAAATTTGGGATATCAGTGAGAAATTAACTGGATTAACATCCTAAAATAAAGCAATGAGCAAACAACAAACTCCACCGTCTGTTTTCAAAAATATTTATCCAAGATTTCGCTACATATTAGGGTTGGCTCGTAAACTTCATCAATTTATTACAACCTTGTTGACTTCTTTTAGTCAGAGACCAACTTCTTCGCCTGTTATCCCAGATAACTATACAGTTCATAACACATCCACAGTTGATTCTGAAATAACGCTTCATTGCCTGACTGGAAACCTGCCAGCTGACCTTGAAGGTTCGTTATACATTTGTCAGTGTTTGGGTTCACCAGAAGCATTTATGGTTGGAGATACTAACATTATCCGCATTGATTTTGATGGAAGCAATGCTCAACTTACAAATCGTTTTTTGTGGACGCCTGTTGCATTGGCTCGTCAAAAACTTAAAAACACACGTCACCGCTTTGACTTTTTTGGATTCATGTATCTCTCTCCTGGATTAGGAATGTTTTCTTATGCAGAAGGTTTATATCTCTTGCCCGATGGGCGACTAGCCGTAACCAGTGACATTGACCGTCCATGGATAATTGAACGAGATAGTTTAAGAGTCGTAACACCTGTTGGGCGAAGAGATGAATGGCTTCCGATGCTTTCTGCAAATGCAGGTGAAGTGATGGGGAGTCTGTTTGCTGGGTATAACAATTCACACGTCCTATACACCGACCATCAGACAAATGAAGTTTTCATGGTCAATTACCAACTAAAAGAGGGGAATGGAAGCGAGCATCCAGTCAGGTTGATGCGTTGGGATGGATATCATGATTTTGAAAAGTGGATTGTCGTAGATCATGATGGTCAAGAAATTGAAATCAAACAAAGTGTGCATGAATTAATTTTTACGCGCGATTATATTTTGTTGGCTGATACTGCATTTGTAGCGGGTACAGAAATGTTTACGCCGTGGAAAAATGCGAAAAACCCTTCCGATAAAACAGTTATACATGTTATTGACCGCCGAGATTTAATAGCAAGTAAGAAAACTGTACCATCAAAAAAAATTGTAGTGGATAAACCTTGTATTCATTTAATTGCAGAATATGAAAACCTCAATCACAAAATTACAGTGTACATGCTCCATACCCCAGCCACAAATACTGCCGAAACCATCCGCAGTTATGACCGCGATTTAGATGGAAATCTTTTCCCAAAACATTTAATTGGATATGGCACATTGCCCGTATTAGATTTGAGTAGCATTGGCAAACACATAATAGATATTTCTCAATCTGAAGTTCAATCAAAATATATTTCCGAAATGCCTTATTGTTGGGGACCGTATGTTTATACTTTTATGAATCGGCAAATAGAAGAGTATCACGGGCAGGATTTGTTTGTGATGTTCAAAGGTTTTTCGCGTGATATTCTGCCGCAAAGAATTTTGAATGCTTATAAAAATATAAATGCTCGCCAAGTGCCGCTTGAAGAAATGATAGCGGGCGAGGGGATTCATCAAAATAATTCGATATGCCGAATCACGACAAAAGATTTTGCAATTGCAGATGCTTATGTTTTTCCAGATAAAGTTTTGCTTTATACCATCGCAATACTTGATTCGAAAAATAAAAACGCTTCAGGCTACCTCATTGCTGGCGTTGTGACTGATGATGTTTCTGGCGACAAATCTTCTGGGCATGAGTATTGGATATTTAACGCCGATGATTTGGCAAAAGGACCCATTTGTAAACTTAGTCATGAGTCATTAAATAATTCAACGCTTTTTCATACAATTTATATTCCGAAACATTTTGAAGAGAAATTAAATCAAAAAGAAGTTTTGTATCATGTTCCCATTCGAGAGGATTATCCCAAAGAAGAACTTAAAAAATGGGATAAGAGTGTGTTGGAATGTTTTGAAGAGTTGATATATCCCTTTTTTGATGTTTCGGATTCAGTCGCTACACACCGAGCAAAAGAGATAGCTAACCCATTAGTAAAACAAAGATTTTGAAAATAAACATGACATGTCTCTGAGAAACCTTGATAAGACATGTCATGTTTATTAGTTTAACTATTTTGCATAGGCATCTAGGAATTCATCCCAAATGGTGGTGAGCGCAAAGTTTAAGGTGGAACGGTAGTAGATGTAGTTTGAATCTTTTTGGCTGGCTTTAGAGATGTGATAAATAGAAATACCATGAACATCGGCATAAGCATTGACGTGGCGCTCATGTAACACAACTGCTGTGATAGCATCCATAACCGCTTGACTCTTGTTTTTGATATTTGTATCTGCTACAAGGCGTTTGATTTCATACGCCATATCGTACAAGTCTTTATCCATCGGTGCTTGCCACATAGAGCGGGTGGCATTGAAGGCACTGTCATATTTTTTGCGATTCGCAGATAAGCCATTGTTGAGGGCGGTGAACCAATTATCAAGTGCGGTTTGAAGCGCGTCGTAGCGAGAATCTACTGCAACCGCAGACCAAGTCTTATCTTTGGTAGCACTTTGGCTTGTCGCAATCGCAACTTGGTCAGCCGTCATGTTTGGGTTTGCGGCGAGTTGAGCGAGGACGAGGTCGTATTCGATTCCGTCCCAGCCGACATATTCTTGTGAACTGCTGACGGCGGTGGCATGACCGTGCCATAAATCAAAAATTTCAATAGATGCCATGTTACAGCCATCATAACCAACCACATCAATAAAACCAAGTGATGGAATAGCGGCTTGCATTTCTTGGTAATCGAGTGTATCGGCATTGGTATCGTCAGACATGACGTAACCGGGATGCCAGTTCCAGCCGTGACCCCAGAAATATAAAACATAATGGTCGGCGGGGTAATTGGTTTTAGACCAATTAACAAAATCAATTAAGGTTTGTGGGTCGCCAGTGTTTCTTTCGCCCCAATCTTCAACTGCGCTTGCTGAATCTGCAATCATACCTTGTGTAACGTGATAAATTTTTGTACCTTGCCAATCGCCTCGACTTGTGTCATAACCGGGAGCACGGTCTGCAAGGGCAACGATTTGGACATCCGCGCTAGAGCCGACTGCGCCAAGTTCAAGTTCTAAATCTTTGACGACATAATCTTCGAGGTTGTTATCGCCTGCGATGTAGACCATGACAGTCCATTTGGCGTTTGGCGCGGGCGGGGCGGCTGAGACGATACCGCTGAAGGTGCTGAGTAGAACTATCAAAAGCACGAACGAAACAATCGAACGAGTTGACTTGCGCATGATGCCTCCAAAATGTTGGGATGAACTTACTCAGATTAGCATAGCATTTTAGGAATGGGATTTCAAGTAGGAGATTGGTTAAGTGAATTTGTTTCTGTTCATTTGCACCTCTGCGCGAATTATAGAGTGAATAGCAATCATTTGCGGTCAGAGACTATCAGAAAGAATTCAAATTTGTTTTATGCTAAACTTATTAAATAGATTATGAAAATAATTCCAGAAACCGAAAACGCGCTTGTACTGCGGACTGACTTTTCAGAGCAATCTACGTGGGATTTAATTTGTAAGATGATACAAAAACCTGTCGGTCTTTTTGGTTTTCGTGCTAATGTAGATTTTCTAAGCGACGAGGAATATTCAAATATGACCAAAGAACAACTTATGTCGCTTATCCCTAAAGACTATAACCATGCTTTCATTATGGTTGTTGACCAGACCACGATTTCTCATCCCGACCACCCACTGCTTGTTATAGATTTATTTGGTG
>JAEURF010000259.1 GCA_016789205.1 Anaerolineales bacterium | reverse complement strand
AAAACAATTGCAAATTGGATAGAGCAAACTCCTGAAACATTTAAATTTTGTGCCAAGATTCCAAAAGCGATTAGCCACAATGGAAAACTTGTAGATTATATTGAACGTGCCATTGAATTTACAAATGTGATGAAACCCCTCGCTTCGCGTCTTGGACCGATGTTCCTGCAACTGCCACCTAGTTATTCACCTAAACTGATAGAGGATTTATCTAAATTTTTAGAATCTTTTCCAAAAGATGTGCGTTTAGGCGTGGAAGTTCGTCATTTGGATTGGTTTGATGAAACAAACAGAAAAATATTAAATCAATTGTTGTCAGAAAATAAAATGGCGCGAGTGGTGATTGATACACGTCCGATACGGAATATGGCAGGAGATGAATCAATCAAAGACAGTGCCTATGAAAGTTTGTTAGAAGCGCGTGAAAGAAAGCCTGATGTTCCCGTCTTTGAAGAACAAACAACAGATTTTACTTTCTTGAGATACATCGGTCATCCTGAAATGAGTCAAAACCAAGTTTGGGTGGAGGAATGGGTTGAACGAATCGTGAATCAACTTTCCACGAAGAATGAGGCGTATGTCTTTTGTCACACACCGGATAATTATCTCGCTCCATATCTTTGTAAAGAGATTCATCAAAGAGTTGCAAATCAAATAAAAATAAATCCATTGCCGTGGAATGATTTTGAATCGGATATTCCAAAACAAGCAAGTTTGTTTTAGCGTTATAATTCTTTAATGCCAGACACAATTTTTTCAAAGGAAATCTTATGAACATTGCAATTGCTCTTGTGCTTGGTTTGCTAATTGGCTGGTTAATTGAGTGGGTGATTGATTGGTTTTATTGGCGCAGACCGCGTGATGAAAAAAATGACGTGCCTGCTAGCACACCCGTAATGACTCAAAAAGTAAGATATAAAACTGCACCAGCCCATGCCGACGATTTGAAAAAAATTAAAGGCATCGGACCTGTCATTGCAAAACGATTAAACACCGCCGGTATTTATACCTACGAACAACTTGCCGATTTAACACTTGATGAATTTGAAGAAGCGCTTGGCGATTTGTTGCAACGTTTTATTAACGAGCGCGCCATCTTAAGACACGCACGCGAATTAGCCGAACAAAAAGCACGCGGGGAATTGAAGTGAAATCTCGTTATGTACCCGCATATGACCTTTTCAAATTAGTCGTTGCCATCATCTTAACGATTATTTTGATTTTTCTTTTGTTGGAAGAACGCGACAGAAGATATGCTTTGTTGGATGTATCTGCCGTGCCAACAGTGACTCAACTTGTGATTGAATCTACAGCGACACAATCGCCTCTTGACCTAACATCCAGCCCGACTCAACAACCTCCAACAGTTACTTCAACTTCAACGCCTGCACCCGAAGCCACTGCTACAGACATCACTGCGCCTGAACCTCCACCGACTGAAACAGCTGTTGTGATAGACCCAACTTCTGAACCTTTGCAAGCATCCAATCCGAATGAATGTCCGGCGAATCCGACGCGTTTGCAAGCAGGTATGAATGTAAAAGTTTTGGATTGGTTAAACTTTCGTACGGGACCTGGTTTGCAGTATGAAATTCAAAGAACGAATAAACCGGGCACTCAAATGGAAGTCATCGGCGGACCGGTTTGTACTGTAAAAGGTGAAAACCCTCCGACAGCCTATTTATGGTGGAATGTGAAAATGGAATCTGGTCAAGAAGGCTGGAGTGCTGAAGCACCATTAAATTTCCCGAATTACTTTTTAGAGCCAACTGAATAAGAGATCTAACCACAAAGGAGACAAAGGGTCACAAAGAAAAAACCTTAAAACCTTTGTGCAACTTTGTGACCCTTCGTGGTGAAGAATTTAAATTTTTTCAACCCACTTTGCACGCCATTCAGGCGCTTCAAACGGTTCGGGCCAAAATTCGATTTGTTTCCAAATTTTCCCATCTCGAATAGTTGAAAAAGTAATGACTCTGTCATGTACTTTTCCATCCGAAACATTCACGTCACTAACAACCAAATCATCTTCAGCAATGATGTGATTAATTTGAAATGTCCATTTCCCTTCGGTTGGATAATATGTATTAATCGCGGCGAAGTTATCTCTTCCACGAATACGTTCGCCAGATTGATGCCACTCTAAAACATATTCATCATGGAGCAATTGTGCAACGGCATAAAAATCATTCGTCGCCATCGTTGCCCAAAAGTTTTCGATAATTTGTTTGTTGTTCATTTTGATTTCACCTTGCTCATAGCATACTCTGCTAATGCAGTAATTGTCAGTGATGGATTCACTCCAGGGTTTGCAGGCATCACAGAGCCATCAATAATATACAAGCCTTCGTAATGATGAATTTGAAAATTTTCGTCAATTACACCTTCGTCTGCATTTCGTCCCATTGGCGCGCCGCCCAAAATATGAGCAGTGGTCGGCAAGCCTAATAAATTTTCTCCAAGCGAACCCAATGCCACACCGTTCACTCGTTTTGCAAAGTCGCGCGTCACTTCGTGTGAGCCTTTCACTTGCGCATTGATTTCATAACCAGGTTCTTCATCCGCAACCATGCCAGTTCTAAAAAGTGTAAAC
>JAEURF010000258.1 GCA_016789205.1 Anaerolineales bacterium | reverse complement strand
GATGCAATGGATGTGAGCCATACCTATTCGGTCAAAAACGTGAAAATGAAACAACAAAAAAATAAATGGATTCTCAAACTGGAAGGTAAAGATGGTTTGAGTTTAGAAACTTGGGCACTTGAAAAACGCCGCGCCTTATTTCAAGAAATTTTTGGAATGAACCTTGAAATTGAAACATAAAATTAAGGAGAACAAAATGAACTTATACATCATCCGCCACGCCATTGCTGAAGAAGAATCACCATCTGGTGAAGAAAGCCAAAGAAAATTAACTGATAAAGGCAGTAAAAAAATGCGCCAGATTACAAAAGGTCTGCGCGCATTAGGTGCCGACTTTGATATGATTCTTTCCAGTCCATACACACGCGCCAAAGAAACTGCTGAAATTCTTGGCGAAGTTTTCAAAATCAAAAAGAAAATTTCATATACTGATAATTTAATTCCAATGGGCAACCCCGATTTGTTAATTGCAGAAATCAATGAAAAATATACAGCCGATAGTCTCGCGCTGGTTGGTCACGAACCATATCTCACCAGCTTGATTAGTTTATTAGTTGGTCAAACTTCATCAGTGGATATTACTTTGAAAAAAGGTGGCGTATGCTTACTTTCAACCGAAGATTTACGCCATACCCGTCGCGCAACTTTGGAATGGCTTTTGACTCCCGGTGTGCTCGTTGAAATTGGAAATAAATAACCGCTTCTTTTTTACGGGACACTTGTATGCCAGACCTCGACCTTAATTCTCCATCTTTATACATCAACCGCGAAATCAGTTTATTAGAATTTCAGCGTCGCGTGTTAGAAGAAGTGCATGATGAATCAAACCCATTGTTAGAGAGAATTAAATTTCTCTCCATCTTCGGCTCCAACCTTGATGAATTTTTCATGGTGCGCGTCTCCGGCATCCGCAAGCAAGTGGAGGCAGAGATTATGGAAATTTCTGACGACGGCATGACTCCACGTGACGAACTTGCCGCCATCCGCAAACTTGCTCAAGAATTGTTAAATGATGCGCAACATTATTTTCAAAGAAAATTACTTCCAAAATTAGATAAAGCCGGGGTTCACATTCTTGAATATCATAAATTAACTAAAACTCAAAAAGAAAAAGCCGACAAATATTTTAATGATGTCATTTATCCAGTGTTGACACCTTTAGCATTAGACCCCGGTCATCCATTCCCGCATATTTCTAATTTAAGTTTGAACCTGGCGATTGTTGTCAAAGATAAAAAAGGCAACGAAAAATTCGCGCGTTTGAAAGTGCCGGATACGCTTCCACGCTTGATTCCAATCAAACGTTCTTCTGGAAGCGCGCGTAAAGATGGCACGATTCCACATCATCATTATTTTGTTTGGTTAGAACAAGTGATTGCAGAAAATCTTGGGGGGTTATTCCCCGGCTTAGAAGTGGTTGCCGCGCATCCCTTCCGCATTTTGCGTGATGCCGATATTGAAATTCAAGAACTCGAAGCCGATGATTTGTTAGAGAGTATGCAACAAAGCATCCGCAAAAGAAAATTTGGTTCAGTAGTACAAGTATCTATTTATGCATCTATGCCACAAGAAGTTCGTGATTTGTTAATTGAAAACCTTGAAGTCACCAAGAATGATGTCTATGTTTTGAATCATCCATTAGGCTTGGCAAACCTTTGGCAAGTCTATAACAATGTTGAGCGCCATGATTTGAAATATCCGCCATATAAAGCACGGATTCCTAAAATTTTGAAATACACACCCGACTCAAATATTTTTGACATTATTCGTAATGAAAATATTTTGCTTCATCATCCGTATGATTCATTTTCCCCAGTGATTGACTTTTTGCAAGCCGCCGCACGCGACCCGCAAGTGCTTGCCATTAAGCAAACTGTGTACCGTGTAGGCGCAAATGCCCCCGTCGTTGAGGCGTTGCTGGAAGCAGTCGAAAGAGGAAAACAAGTCGCAGTCTTAGTCGAGTTGAAAGCGCGTTTTGATGAAGAATCAAATATTGGTTGGGCGCGTGCATTGGAAGAAGCTGGAGTGCATGTGGTCTATGGTTTGGTTGGATTAAAAACACATTGCAAGGTAGCGATGGTAGTGCGTAAAGAAGGTGAGGGCATTCGCCGTTATTTACATTTGGCAACTGGCAATTACAATGCAGTGACATCACGTATTTATGAAGATGTGGGTATGTTTACGAGTGATGAAGAAATAGGCTCAGATGCCACAGATTTGTTTAATTATTTGACTGGGTATTCAACAAAACAAAGTTATAAAAAATTATTTGTTGCGCCAGTTAATTTGCGTACTAAAATCACCTCATTGATTAAGCGTGAAATTGAACATGCCAAAGCGGGGTATAAAGCCAGAATCATTTTCAAAATGAATTCATTGGTAGATAAAGATATGATTCAACTTTTATATCAAGCCTCACAAGCCGGTGTACAAATAGATTTGCTTGTGCGCGGCATGTGTTGTTTGCGCCCGGGTGTTAAAGGGGTTAGTGAAAATATTCGTGTGATGAGCATTGTCGGGCGTTATTTGGAACACAGCCGTATGTATTATTTTCAAAACAATGGCACAGATGAAATTTATATGGGCAGTGCCGAT
>JAEURF010000257.1:2167-2599 GCA_016789205.1 Anaerolineales bacterium | reverse complement strand
ATTTCGTTCGTGAGTCTTTCTTGAACTGCAGTAGATTGGCTTTCTTCTACGAGGCGTGCATTTTCCAAAGCCAATGTAGCCTGCGCCACAATTGCTTCGATTAGGTTTTTTTGCTCGCTCGTCCATTCAGAAGAATGTGCCATGTGAATCTGCCCAATGACTTGGTCTCTTAACGAAAGCGGAATTTCAAGTGCATTATTGTTTTCTGGGTCATCTTCTCCCAGTTCATATTCAAGCGGTTGCTCGCTTGTGAGAGAATCCCAGGCGCTTTGTACATATTGGCGTTGTGTGGCACGCATTTCAGCAAGGCTTTGTTGAGATTCTTGAAATAAACGTGAGTTTTCGATGGCAGTTGCAATTCCATTTGCCATATTTTGATAAGCATCTACATCTTGAGGCGTGAAGGCGTTTTCTTTTGTCGAGTGCATATCT
>JAEURF010000257.1:0-2157 GCA_016789205.1 Anaerolineales bacterium | reverse complement strand
AGTACTGTGTCACCAATGATTAAAGGCAAAACAAGTTGTGAGCGTGTATAAGGCAAAAGTGGATTCTCAAGCCGAATCTGATTGATATCTGCCGCGATTTGATTTGTCTTTGCGCGAATTGCTTTAGCGACATTGTTTTTGCCATCAAGGTCAACGCGATGCTTATTTTCCTTAAGTACTTTACCGGCTTCGCCACTGGCATATTTTAAATCTGCCCATTTGCCGGTCACATCTACTAGATAAAAGGCGGTGTAATAACAATCAAATTCATTTTCAATAAACTTAGAAGCACGTTTGAATAATTGGTCGGCATCTAGAATTTCACTGACGTTACGCCCAATTTCATTGATTTTCTTGAGTTGATAGGTGCGCTCTTGTACTCTTTCTTCTAGATTATTGCGCTCTTCCTTTAATGCATTCAATGTTGAATCAATTTGTTTTTGCGCTTCAAAAAATTCTCGTTCCAAACTGCGGAAGCCAAGAATAATGACCACACCGAACATGACTGTCGCCGCGCCAACGCTTATCCAATCTTGAAGATTGGCAGGCGTGGATAATGGATTCAAAGGTAAGAGCCGCTCACTTAACATTAACCACCCAAAAATTAAATAAGTTAGCACATCAATGACAATTGCAATAATGCCTGCCCGAATGGAAAGCATCATCGTTGCAAATATAATTAGCGCTAAAAAGTAAAACAAACTCACGCCGAGCGCGCTGTAGGTAAGTAATGTGCTAATCCCTAGCATATAAATGCTGAGTAAAAATACAACCATACGGACGAAATAAGAAAAACGAACCACAGTCACTACTGCAGTCAGTAGATAACTCATCACAAAAATTGAGGACAAAATTGTGTTGGTGGATGATAAAACAGCTGGAATTAAAGCCCCAAGCCCAAATATTAAAGTCCCAATTAGCAATGGAAGCACGAAGCGTTCCCGCCAGTTTGTATATAGCTGACGTGTCACATCTTCGGGATAAATCACAGGTTGGTTGAAGAGGTCGTTGTTCATTCTAAATCTTTCACTTCACCATTGCTTGATGGTTTGATTTCAATCTTTGTAAATCGTGCGCCGGTCACTCTGGTAATTTCACTGGCGGTTGTCATCAAAATAGATTGAATATCGGTTGAACGACGAATCTTGCTGGTCACATCATAAACCAAACGCTCACGTTCAGACTGTGCGCGAATTTGTTCAAACAAACGGGCATTTGCAATTACCGCCGCGAGGCTTCCGCCAAGTGTGCCAAGCATTTCTTCATCATTTTCAGTATATGCATCTACTTGTTCGCTTTCAACATTTAATACACCTAAAACTTCATTTCGATAAATCAATGGAATAGCCAATTCGGAACGTGTATTCGGGCTGAATTTGATATAACGTGGGTCATCGTTCACGTCTCTGATTCTTAAGGGACGCTTGTGTGCCGCAACCCAGCCAGTCACTCCTTGTCCAATTTCTACATTGGTTGCGGTTACATCTTCTGCATAGCCAACAGATGCTTTCACTTCCAGCATTTTATTTTCACGGTTAACCAGCAGAATTGTCACACGGTCGCCACCGAGAGTCACTTGCAAACCGTTGACTGCACTTTCCAATGCTTCTTCTAAAGTTGTGCCAGATGCCGCAGTAGAGGTGATGTGATGCAACAAACGATGTTGTGAAAGATGCTCTTGTGTTTCAGCAAATAATTCAGTATTAGCCACAGCCACTGCCAATTGGTCTGCCAAAATTTGTAAACTTCTTAAATCATCTTCTGAAAATGAATAAGGTTTTGTACTCTGTACATCTAATACGCCGAGAATACGGTCACCGACTCGTAACGGGATTGCCGCCTCAGCGCGTGTATCCGGGAGCAGGGGATTGGCAAAGTAGGTCGCATCTTTGCTGGTGTCATTAACCACCAATGATTCGCCTCGTCCGCTGACAAAGCCGACGATAGATTTAGAGCCAACACCAATTTTGTGACCAGCCCGCTTCATTTGTGCGCCGGCTTCACCTGTCGCCTCACGAATGACTGCAAACTCGCCCGGTAAATCCAGCAAGAAAATTGCTGAATGATAAAAATCAAAACGCTCACGGATTAATCCAACGGCTTTGACCAGCAATTCATCTAAATTAAGCGAACCGCTAATATCACGTGCAATTTCAG
>JAEURF010000256.1 GCA_016789205.1 Anaerolineales bacterium | reverse complement strand
AAATATTTTTTATCGTAATTGATACATACATCGCCATAATCTACTGGCAAGGCACGATAAGTTTCATCTAGGATAAATTCGGGGGAAATTTCATTCAATACAGGAGATTGATAGGCTTCAAAAATATCAGCTTCTAATGCACGCGAGAGAAATGTGTTATCTACGCCAAATAGAACATCCGCCAGTGGTGCGTTTTTTGAGAGAACGGCTTTGTTGAGCATCGAGCCTGCATCACCGCTTTGTAAAAAAACAACGTCAACATTATTTTCGTTTTCAAATTGCGCAATCACATCTTCAGAAATTGCAAATGAGTCATGGGTCATTATGGTTAATGTTTTTGGTTGCGATGTGCAAGAGAAAAGAAGAAAGAGGAAAGAGGTAAGTAGAAAGTAGAAAGTGGAAAGTGTGTGCTTCATTTTGTGCCTTTTATTTAATTTGATGAACAATTAATAGCAAACCTTTTGTAATTGAAATCGTCGCAATATCAGAAATCATTTCGTTGCTAATGCCGCGCGTTTTATCAAAATATAAAGTTTCGTTATTTAATTTCCATTTTAGATTTTGAGTGGTTACACCTTCGACATTTCCTTGCCATGGGATTAAGGAAACGATGTCTCCGCTTCTGCCTTTGATTTGGACTTGGTCTTTGCATAGGAAAATTTCTTCCAGCCCATCATTAAGTCGCAGGTCGTAGGTCAAAAGTCTATAGTGTGTGAGTAATGAAATGTTGGCGAGCGTGTGGTCTATTCTTCCGCCGAGTGCACCCATAATCAAAATTTCATTTGGATTAAGAGTGATGGCATGATTAATTGCCAATTCAAGGTCTGTTTCGTTTTTGTCTTTTGGATAGAGAATAACTTCTCCGTTGAAGTTTGAAAGTTGAAAGTTTAGAGGCAATGAGTCCATATCACCAATGATGAGGTTTGGTATCAAGCCTAACGTTAAAGCATGACGCGTGCCACCATCTGCGCAGATGATGAAGTCAGAAGGCTTTATCAAAGCGTGGGCGTTATCAAGGTTTGGCAATTCGCCATTAGCAAAGATTATGATTCTCATAGTAGACCGTGGACGGTGGACAATGGACAGTAAAACGGTCTACGGTCTATCGTCCATTATCCAAAAATAAAACATCCTCTATTACGGAGGATGTTGAATGATATACAAAATCCCTCCGCTGGCATTATCCAGTTCAGGTTATGCGGGTCGAACGTGTTCACGTTCCTCTCAGCCTGTAATGCAGGCTCCCCGTTCAGTTGTAAAATCAGTATATGACTATGATGGTGGGATGTCAAGTAAAAAACATCGCCGTGAGCAATTCTTATCTAACTCTTCTTTTCCATTCTTCTTTCAATTGCAATTCGCGCGGGCTTTCTCCAGAATCGAGCGCGAGAAAATCAGTCAATAAACGATTGAATTGTGGCGGGTTATCTAACATTGGGAAGTGTCCCAAGCCATCTAAATTAATTTGGTGCATGTGCATTGGCAGGGCATCTATTTTTTCTTGTGATGGAATAGTTAATGCAGGTGTGTTTGAGCCGTACACAAATAAACATGGCACACCCAAGTTGCGAACGTTGGGAAACAAATTGTCGGCTTGTAAACTGTCTATCGAAGCGGTAACCGCTTTCGGGTCCACTTTTGAAGCGTCTGCAAGAGCAGATGTCGCTTCGGGAGTTTTGGATGATAACCAATCTGTTAATTCAGACATGGTTGCAGTTTTGATGCGAGCATTTAACGCATCGTATTCTACGGGACAGTTGATTGCCATCATACGGTCTACACTACCGTGCCATTTTTTTAAGAATGTTAAGCCAACCAACGCACCAAGGTCGTGACCAACAATAGCAACTTTACCAATGCCCATTTCTTCTAAAAAGCGATTGATAAGTTCGGCTTGTTGGTCAAGTGAATATCGTAATGGGTCGCGCGTGGAATCGCCGAAGCCAAATAAATCTATGGCATAGGCGCGGAACGAGGTGGATGCGACTTGCATGGCATTAATCCAATATCGCCATGAGCCGACCCAGCCGTGCAAGAAGATGATAGGTCTTCCCCGACCTAATGCTTCGTAATGCACCATCGAACCGTCAAGAATAATTGCGCTCATTGAGTAAAGTTAGTTAACCTTTTTATATAGGAGATTGCTTCGCCACGAAGAACAAGAACGTGGCTCGCAATGACATGATTCTATTTTCCAAATTTTCCTAGTATGGCTTTGACGCGTTCTACTAATTGGTCTGGTGCAAAAGGTTTGAGTAAGTATTCTTCTGCGCCTGCTTCTAAGCCAATTTGAATTTCTGCATCTTGTCCTTTGGCTGAAAGAAAGACCACTGGAATATCTTTCAACGCCGCATCGGCTTTCATAGCGCGGCAAGCATCGTAGCCAGTCATCTTGGGCATACGTACATCCATCAGAATCAAGTCTGGGATGATTTCTTGGGCTTTGTGTAATGCTTCTTCGCCATTGTTCGTAGTGGTTACTTCGTGACCGGCGAATCTTAAAGTGAAAGCTACAAGCTCACGAATATCAGGTTCATCTTCTGCAATCAAAATTCTTGCCATTTATTCTCCATTTTTCTTGATGGGCAAGGTAAAGGAAAAGGTACTGCCTTCACCGGGCACGCCCGTAC
>JAEURF010000255.1 GCA_016789205.1 Anaerolineales bacterium | reverse complement strand
TTTGCAATATGCTGAAACTGCTTCATCCATCAACCCGGCAGATACAAACTTGCGTGGCAATCTTGGCGTAATGTATTATCGCAATGCGTTTTGGGCAGAAGCCGTACAAGAACTTTCATACGTCGTTACTGGCGGGCTTTCAGAAGATGGCTACGAAATGGAAGTATTAAATCTTGCTCCCAATTCCCCACGCATTGCAGAATATTATTTTACGTACGGGCTTGCTCTCTCGCGTTTGAATCGATGCGGCGAAGCCTTGCAAATTGCACAATTAATTATCTCCCGCATCCCTGACGATCCACTTTCAGTAGACAATGCCAACGCAATTATTGAGCGATGTCAGCAAAACTTAACCTTGACCCAACAACCGCCTCTGCCGACGGGTACAGTTGAATCTACACCTACGCCTTAAATTTCTGGAGTTAGGGAGCTTGCTCCCGTAATGCGCCAGCAAGCTGGCTGACTCCATACTTGTATAAACTTATGAACATTTATCAAAGAAAATCTATCTTTAGAAAACGAGACGAATCCAGCATCTACCGCATGTTTTTTTTAGTGGTACTGATTCTGATAGGTGTGTGGTTGATTCGCTCTGTACAACAAGGTGACGTCAAGCCTTTATTTTTACCAACCCCAACCCCAACGCGTTATGCAACATCCTATACATTAGAAGGCGATGCACACTTCACAGCCGGTCAATTAAACGCCGCCATCACGGCTTATAACGAAGCTACGCGCGTTGACCCAAATAATGCCGAAGTCTGGGCGCAATTATCGCGCGTACAAACATATTCCACTGCTTTGTTAATCCGCCGTGAAGATATTTTAGTGCGTTTAGATGAAGCCATTGCTTCTGCCGAAAAAGCAATCGAAATAAACCCAGATAGCAGTTATGCCCATGCAGTCTATGCGTTTGCCTTAAACTGGAAAGCCTCTTACACATCGGCTGGGCGCGAGCAACAAGATTTGCTAAACAAATCTCAACTATCAGCAACGCGAGCACTTCAATTAGACAATTCCAATACGTTGGCTTTGGCTTTTTATGCCGAAGTATTGGTAGACCAACAACAATGGACTCAAGCCCTGAATCAAATTCAGCAGGCACTCGCACAAGATTCATCATTGATGGACGTCCATCGAGTCCATGCCTATGTGCTGGAATCATTAGGTGAATATGCACTTGCGATTGAAGCCTACGACCGCGCAATTGCTATTTCTCCAAACTTAACTTTTTTATATTTACGCGCAGGTGCTGGCTATCGCCGTTTAGCATTTGAAAGCCCAAACGAGGAAGTTCAAAAAAGTTTATTTGAAAAATCGCTAGAGTATTTTGCCCAAGCCGCGCGTATCAATGAACAACTAGGCGTGCAAGACCCCGGTCCATATTTATCAATTGCGAGAACCTATTCTCAAATGGGTGAGTTTTTCATTGCAATTCGCAACGTCCAAAAGACGATTGAATTTCAGCCGGAAAATGCTGTTTTTTATGGCGAATTGGGCATGCTATATCACAAGAACAGAAACTACGAAACAGGAATTCTTGCATTCAAGTGTGCCATCAAAGGTTGTAACGAAGAAGAATCTTGTGATGGGCGCGGTGGATGCGGACCTAGCGACAGACCCTCGGTTGTAGAACCCGTCTCACTTTCAGCGGCAACAGTTTATTATTTTGATGTCTATGCTTCTGAGTTGGCGGCGTTGAGTACGCCTAGAAATAATAAATGCCCCGAAGCCTTAGAAATTGCAAGAATTGTCGAAACCTCAGAATACATCAGTGACCCAAACATTGCGGCAGATATGGTCGTGGTGCGGACTATCTGCAGTAGTTTGGAAGAAAGCCTGAACGCGACTCCAACGCCTCAACCTACGGGTACAGTTGAATCTACACCTACGCCTTAAGCAAACATCCCATGCTGATTCGAAAATTTGAGTCAAAAGACCAAGCCCCAGCAAAAGCATTAATTAATGCAGGTTTGGTTGAGTATTTTGGTTTTATTGATGAAACTCTAAACCCAGATTTGGAGGACATCGCTTTATCTTTTGTGGATGGCTGTTTTTTAATAGGTGAAATTGACGGGGAGTTAGTAGCAACTGGTGGCTATAAATCATTTAATGATGAGACGGTCAAAATTGAACGCGTTTTTGTCCATTCAAAATTTCGCCGACGAGGATTTGCTTCTCAGATATGTACGGCGCTTGTTGTGGAAGCAAAAAAGGCTGGCTTCAAACGAGTAGTCTTGGAAACAACCTCAGATTGGGATAATGCAATTGAGTTTTGGCTAAACAATGGTTTTCAGATTACTCACATTGATAGCAGTGGAATGTGGTCTGAAACGTGGTTTGAACGGGAAATATAAAGCCACAGGTGGCTGAACATGTTGACCGTAAGTGAGAGGCGGGGAATCCGTCAGATTTTCGTAAGAATTTTTATATATCCCCTTGACTTTGCCTCTTTAAGTGAGTAATATTGCAATTAGCACTCTGTTAGTTTGAGTGCTAATTCTTTGTGTATTCAAAAATTTTATAAATCCTAAACGGAGGCAAAAGAAATGGCAAAAGTATCGTTTAAACCTTTGGGTAGCCGTGTTTTGGTAGAACCCATTGAGCAGGAAGAAGTGACCGCCAGTGGCATC
>JAEURF010000254.1 GCA_016789205.1 Anaerolineales bacterium | reverse complement strand
AATAGCATCAGTATGGAATGTTCGCAATACCCTCAACGCCACAGACTACCGCCCTGAGGCGCAAATGTGGCAAGAAATCGCCCAAATCACAGACGGTTATAATGTAGCAGGTCTCACGCAAGATTATGGCTCACGTATGGCATATTTTGGCTGGCGGAGCATCACCTCCATGCCCGCGTATGGTGATATTCTTTACAGCACCCAGCGCGGCGGCAAAGCCGATTTTGAAGAGAGGTTTAACGAGATTATTTCAAAGAAAGATTTATTTCTTGTGACCGATTTCAACGACTTGAATCGCCAGCCTTTTCTTAAAGAGAAATTGAAAACCTATCCCATCTTCGCTGAAGGGGATGGGTATATGATTTACGACTTAGTGAAATAAATTTATAGGATTTATTTGAATGCAGTTGAATAAAAATATTATTCTTAATCGCTATATTATCATTGTTGGTATCTTTGCTTTCTGTATTGCAATTGGGTTATATGCTTATCTTGGTTCATTTTCTCGCTATATTGCAGATGATTATTGTGAAACTGTGCGAATGTCTAGCACTACGTTGATTAACGCCGTTGTAGAAAGATATTCTGTTGGTGCGTGGCGTGCCGCCAATCGTTATTCCAATATTTTGTTTGTCGGTTTAAGCGAAATGCTGGGCGAAAATGCTATGCAAGTCACTATTGCAGGGATGGTTTCATTATGGGCTGTCGGACTTATCTGGAGCATTTATGAAGCGCGCAGACTTTTTAATATCCATTGGAATTTTCATTTTGATTTGTTATTAGGGGTTTCTTTAGCATTCTTTAGTTTGTTACAAGCGCCACATTTATTTCAAACTATCTATTGGCGTTCAGCCATGATGACACATTTTGCGCCATTGGTATTCGGTTCCTTCTTATTTGCTTTTGCAATTCGACAAATCCGTTCAGCAGAATCGAAATTGCCTTCATGGTTACTCTATGTTTTTGTTTTTATCTCCGCATTTATTTTGGCGGGTTTCTCCGAGCCACCGACTGCGACAGCAGTCACAGCGTTACTACTAACGATTTTGGCAATATTTTATTTTATAAAATCGCCTATCAGAAAAAAAGCGCTTAACATCCTTGTTTGGATATTTGTTGGAACATTTACAGGTTTAATGGTTATGATTCTTTCCCCAGCCAACACAAGTGTGGCGCAAGAAAGAGGCGTGAATATTTTTCAAATTTTGTCAAATTCATTTTTTTATTCCTATTTATTTATCGTTGACTCATTAAAAACTCAGCCGCTTCCAACTTTGATTTCTACATTAATTCCTTTTCTTTTGATATGGCTTTATCAACAATCGAATTTATCTGAATTATCACTTAATCAAAAAAGAATCATTTGGATAACTATCTTTGCAATTCCATTTTTACTTTGGTTATTAATTGCGGCAAGTTTTTCACCTAGTGTGTACGGACAAAGTTTTCCAATTGAACGCGCGCGTTTTCTTGCGCGTCTACTGATGATTGTTGCGTTGATGCTTGCCGGTGGTTTGTTTGGTTTACTTGCGCAAAAAATTCAATTCAAACCAAACCTTGTAATTGGACAATGGCTCGCATTAACCATGCTAGCCATGACTTCGATTGTATATCCATTGCGAACCGCATATTATCTTTTTACTTCTGATATGCCCGAATATCGTGAGCGTGCTGAATTATGGGATTTACGCGATGCGTTTATTCGGCGTCATGCTGCACAAGGTGAAACCGATATAGCGATTGTTGGTTTTTCTGGTGTGTATGGCATAAAAGAAATAGACGATAACCCTAATCATTGGGTCAATGTGTGTGCCGCGCGATATTATGAAATCAATTCGATTCGTGCTTTTGGTGCAAAAGGTCAAGATATTATAGAATTGTTGAGTAAATAAATGGATAGTCCGATTCTTGTCACTGGTTCGCATCGTAGCGGCACCACTTGGGTGGGCAAAATGCTCGCGGCTAATGAAGATACTGCTTACATCAGCGAGCCGTTGAATGTATGGCGTCGCCCTGGTGTGTTTCGTGCGGAAGTTAAACATTGGTACACATATATCAACCACGAAAACGAAAAAGAATATTTGCCCGCTTTTCAAGAGTTATTAAATTTTCAATATCATCTTTGGCTTGAAATAAAATCTTTGCGCTCAATAAAAGATTTTTTACGCATGGGGCGTGACTTCCGCATTTTTTATAATGGCAGTACGCATGGTCAACGTGCGTTAATCAAAGACCCATTTGCATTATTTTCATCCGCTTGGTTTGCGCAAAAATTAAATTGTCAGGTAGTTATCACAGTTCGTCACCCTGCTGGTTTTGCGAGTAGCCTCAAACGATTAGGTTGGCATTTCGATTTTGATAATTTATTAAATCAACCTTTATTGATGCGAGACCATCTTGAACAAGATAAACATGCCATGCAAACTGTAGATAAAAATGATATTGTGACTCAAGGCGCTTTACTCTGGAAATTGATTTATCGCTTCGTTCACCTAAGTGGAGACCTGATACCCACCCTCAACATTGTCCGCCATGAAGACCTATCGCTTGAGCCTGTGGCAGGTTTCCAAAACCTATATCAAAAACTCGGTTTGAATTTCACTGAAAAAGTAAAAGATATCATTATTAATTCAAGCAGTTCTGAAA
>JAEURF010000253.1 GCA_016789205.1 Anaerolineales bacterium | reverse complement strand
AAAGTGATGCCAAGCCAGAGTAAGCCGTCACTACGGGAAAGGGCTAAAAAACCAGCGAGTAAACCCAGCAGGAGCCAATATTTTTTTTGTGTTGAATCTTCGAGCAATTTTGTGACAAAAATAAAATATAAACCACCGAAAAACATGAATAAACTAAAGTTATCAGTCACACCAACGAAGGGCGCATGATAAACAGAAAAAATAGCAAACAAAGCAGAAATGATTGCCATATCTTTTCGTTTTGAAAATAAATAGGCGAAATGCGCTGTAATTGGGACAACGAGTGCCGCAATAATAATGAAAGGGATTCTTGCAACGGCATAACTTGTGTTATTGAATAACCACATTGGAATTGCTGAAATAATAGAAGCAAGCGGAAACCAATAGGTATGTGATGGATGCGGCAGAGATGTTGTGCCATCTAAATAATTCCAGAGATAAGGCTCATTGAATCCATTACCTGTGGCGAGTTGAATTCCACTGGCGTAATAATATTCAGAATCCAAATAGCCGGGCTTTGGCTGAAATTGCGCAAAGAGAATTGGGAGAATTAAGCCAGAAAGGAAGAGGATGATGTACGTTTTACGAGACATATGAGGAATGAGTTAAGCGTAACGAGTAATACGAAATTCGTAAAGAGTCTATTACATATCAAGCATTACGCTTTAGTTAAGTCTGCCCAAACGCGTGGCGGACGAAGCGCCCACCAACGAATCCAGTATAAGCCAATGACGGTGAAAAGTGGAAGAAATAGAAAGAGAATTTCTTGAGCAAATTGAGTTGGATTAATGAAATACAAAAGCCACGGAAATGTAAAAATGATTATCAACAGCAATAAAGTTAAACTGCCACCAATTTTCCAACGGTCATAGACGATAGAGAATATCAAAGCCAGTGGAATGATTAATATAGAAAGATGTTCTATCTCAGTGCGGAAGCCTAATAAAGGCGTAATTGCCAACGACAAACAACAAACCCAATAAAATCTTCTTGGGTCTGATTCTTGCGAAGCGTTCCATTCATATCCAAAAGCAAAAACGAGAATCACAATCACAATCCATGCCAAGATGCGACCAAAGGCTGGGAAAATATCTTGTAAAGCTGTGAAAATTGTAAAGCCAAAATCCGCACGCAGATTATTCATCCCTGCTCGCAGATATGGAAAAAGCCAATCTGGATACCAAAGAAATGAAATAATTAACATCACCACGGATAACATCAAAAAGCCTGCGAATACACGTGTGCGCGATTCTTTGTAACAACGATATGCTATCAATAAAAGAAAAGGCAAGCCGACTTCCCAATAATACATAGAGATAGCCAACAACCCACCGAGTAATTCATCTTGTTCGGAGTAAAGAGCAAATAACATGCCTGCGTAAATTAAACCAAGAATCAAAACAGAGTTGGCTGAAAGAATCGCTTGAAAAGAATAAAAGTTCAAAACACAAAAGATGAAAAACAAAATCCAAAACCAGCGCGGGGTTTCCCAATCTGTAAGTTTCAAACTTAAGTAAACCAACGCGAACAATGCCAACTCGATGACCAATGTAAAAATCGCTCGAGCAAGTTGAGCATCCGAAAGAAGCGCGAATGGAAAATAAAGTAAAAGGATGTGAAAAGGCGTGTCTAAAATAAAAACTTCGTCACCTGCTGGGGCATTGCCTTCATAGACTAATTCTTGCACGCGCGCAGGAATCACGCCACTGTATGGGTCGGTCTGTTCAAATAAAAATCCACGTGCTGAAACCCAATGCACATAAAAATCTCCGCCGCCGTTTGGGAGCGAAAGGTTTGCATATACCAAACCAGTTGCAATGACGAGAAAAAGAATCAAAACCAAAGCGATGAATTGATAATCGCGCGTGGTTAATGAATTGGATGGAGGTTGAAAATTCATTGACCCCTCCCTAACCCTCCCCTAAAGGGGAGGAAATTTTATATCGAAATATCGGACGAGTTGGTGAGTTGCGAGCGACTTCTTTGAAGCCTGCGTCTTCGAATGCTTTTGCTGAACCGGTAAACATAAATGGCGGAGCTTGTTTTGTTTTTGAATCAATTGGGTAACCTTCAACAATTTTTGCACCGTTATTTTTTGCATATTCCACTGCGGCTTTGATTAACTCAACGCTAATGCCTTTGTGGCGATGATTCTTTTCAATAAAAAAACAGGTGATGGACCAAACTTCTTGATTATCAATCGGTTTGAGGACGCGCGAATGTGCAAGTTTTGGATATTGATTACGCGGTTCAATTGCAATCCAGCCAACAGGATAACCTTCTGAATAAGCAATCAAACCTGGATTCTTTTTCGCATCAACAATCGACTTCATCATTTGTCGGTTCGCGTCACCTTTATTTTCATCGTACGCTTTGCCGCGTAATTTCCAATGCATACACCAACATCCACCACACGCGCCATTATCGCTGAAGAGAATTTCAAAATCACGCCACAATTTTTGTGTGAGCGGATGAAAGGATAAATCGAGTTCTTCAATTCGGTTTGTCATGGTTTCCTTTTGTTTCATGTCTTTGCGAGCGTTTGTCGCGAAGCAATCCCTAAATTAGCAGGAGATTGCTTCGCCGCATAGAACAAGAGCGCGTCTCGCAATGACATCAACGTCCTTCAATCAAATGTTCATGGTCAAGTTTGCCAGATGTCCACTCTTTGACTTGGGATAACATCACGGCGATGAAAAT
>JAEURF010000252.1 GCA_016789205.1 Anaerolineales bacterium | reverse complement strand
AGAAAACCTTGTGCTTGGAGATTTGCCTGCTGGTATTTACAAAGTGACCTTCAAATATGAAGATACACGTGTGCAAACTTGGGTAGAGATTTTTCCGGGGCAGGTCAGTTACTTTACTTTTACTGGAGAAAAAGGCTTCAATATCGAACGTCCGCCTGCGGCGACTTTGGATTTTGTTCCAATAATTTTGCCTGCGACACCAACGCCTCAACCCTAACCTGATACTTGGAACTTGAAACCTGAAACTGATTTTCCCTCTTGACGACCAGAACATCTGTGCTATACTCGCCTTACATTTAATCCCTTAACCCTTAGTGACCGTTTGTGAACTTCGTGGTTAAATGTTTACACTTACACAAAAATTGGAGAATAAAAAATGGCTAGAAAACGCGCTTCTGCTGAACAACCGATAGACAATTCAAATATGGATACTGCCAAGCGTGCCATGCTCGATAAAGCACTTGGCGACATCCTAAAGACTTTTGGCGAAGGCTCCATCATGCCACTTGGCAAAGCCCATGCCATGGTTACAGAAGTCTTCCCAACGGGCTCGCTTTCACTAGATATTGCACTTGGCGTTGGCGGCATTCCACGCGGACGTATCACTGAAATTTATGGTCCTGAATCTTCTGGTAAAACCACTTTGTGTCAACATGTAGTTGCCGAAGCGCAAAAAATGGGTGGCACTGCCGCATTCATTGATATGGAACATGCGCTTGACCCAGCCTATGCCGCACGCCTCGGCGTTGATATTGATAACTTACTTGTTTCCCAGCCAGATACTGGCGAGCAAGCACTTGAAATCGTAGAAACACTTGTCCGTTCTGGTGCAGTTGATGTCGTCGTGATTGACTCTGTTGCCGCACTTGTCCCACGTTCCGAAATTGAAGGGGATATGGGCGATGCAACAATGGGTGTGCAAGCCCGTTTAATGTCACAAGCACTTCGTAAATTAAGTGGCGCTATCAGCCAAACCAAAACGGCTGTTATTTTTACAAATCAACTGCGCCAAAAAATCGGCGTGATGTTTGGAAACCCCGAAACAACCACAGGTGGTCAGGCATTAAAATTTTATGCTTCCCTTCGCCTCGATGTTCGTCGGATTCAATCTATCAAAGTCGGTGAAGAAGTTATCGGCAATCGCACCCGCGTCAAAGTTGTCAAAAACAAAGTTGCACCTCCATTCCGCACTGCTGAATTTGATATCATGTTCAATGAAGGTATTTCCAAGAGTGGCGATGTTTTAGATTTAGCAACCAAGTTTGAAGTCATCACGAAGCGTGGCGCGTTCTTCTCTTATGGCGATTTACGTCTTGGCCAAGGTCGTGAAAACGCAAAAGATTATCTGCGCTCCAATCCTGATTTGATGTTTGAAATTGATAATCTCATTCGTCAAAAAGCCTTGAGCGGCGAAATTGCTCTGCCATTAGATATTGGTGATGGCGGTGGCGCAGAAGATGCTGGCGGAACTGAAGAAGAAGCATAGTAAACTTAATGGGACACGAAAGTGTCCCATTTTTTTATGATAAAAAACATTCGCCTCTTTCCTAACCCAGAATTGATTCTGCTCCTCATCATTTTTTTTACTTCAAGTTGTTCCCCTCAACCTGCACCTACACCATTTCGCCCGCCCACATCTATTCCGCCGACCCAACTACTCCCAACCACAACGCCTATTCCAACAATATTTACATTAACTGAAACACCAACACAACCAGTGATTTCATTTACGCCAACTGCAACCGTTTGCACAAACATCTTATCTTTTTTAGATGATGTAACCGTTGAAGATGGCACAACTTTTTTGCCAAATGATTCTATTGATAAACAATGGCTTATAAAAAATGATGGCACTTGTGATTGGGACTCAACTTATAAATTGAAATGGGTAGGCGGTGACCCAATGGGCGCAACTCAAGAACAACCTTTGTATCCTGCTCGTGCTGGTACACAAGTCACATTAAGAATCATCTTCACAGCCCCTGCAACTGCTGGAGAATACGAATCCGCTTGGCAAGCCGTTGACCCTGACGGAAATTTTTTCGGCGATTTGGTCTTTATCAAGATTGTTGTAACCCCATAATTATGTCATTCTAAGCCGCGTTTTTGCTCTTTGCGGCGAAGAATCTCTACGATAATCTCAGAGACCCTTCGCTATCGCTCAGGGTGACACAAAGGAGAAAATTATGTCAACTGAATTCCCAATTGTCTTTAACAAACTGAAAGGCATGATTAAGCCATATGCTAAAAAATTAACTGTCAAAATAGATAACAACGAAGTGTATTCGCTCGATGCCGCCTACAGTGAGAAATGGAAGAAAGATATATTTTTTGCATCTGCACATATCAAAAAGAATTATGTCTCTTTTTATTTAATGCCTGTTTACATGTACCCTGATTTGCTAAAAAATATTTCTCCTGAATTAAAGAAACATATGCAAGGAAAATCATGCTTCAACTTTAAGAAAGTTGAGCCAAAATTATTGGATGAATTAAGTAAATTAACTAAAAAAGGCTTTGAGAGATTGATGAAAGAAGAATATTCGTAAAAGTAGGGGCGAGGTCACCTTGCCCCTACAAATTTATTCGTAAATTAATGCATCCCGAATCGTTAACTTCGCCGCACTTTGAGCAGGCAGGATGCTTGCAATCACTGAAATAAACAAAGTTAATCCGAGCCATATTAAAATTGCAGGGATTGAAAAAATGTAATCCAAAG
>JAEURF010000251.1 GCA_016789205.1 Anaerolineales bacterium | reverse complement strand
GCATCACTGGCACAAGCCCGCGCAGATTATTAACTGCAAATAGTGGCGGCGTGTATGGTTGGTGGGGCATGAATTTTGCGTTTGCACCAGATGGACGTTTGGCTTATTCTAGACCCGATGGCATTGGGTTAGTTGACCAAGATGGCGGTTATCTAAAACCATTATTAGATATTACCCCGCTCAACACCCACAGTGATTGGGCATGGATTCCGCCTTTGGTTTGGGGAGCAGATGGAAATAGTTTGTACTTTGTGAATCATGCGTCGGCACCGGCACCGATTACAAGTGAAGAGTCGCCGTACTTTGACCTCTCAGCTCTCTCGTTTAGTAATGAGGCGAATGTAACCATTGTCAATTCAGCAGGCATGTTTGCGTATCCATCCGTTTCACCAATTACAACACAAGGAAAAGAAAAATCTTTTCAAGTAGCCTATTTACAATCAATCTTTGTGGAACAAAGTGATACCAGCCGTTATCGTTTAATGGTCATGGATCGCGATGGCTCAAACACCAAAAGTTTATTCCCGCCAGCAGATGTAAATGGGATTGAACCGCAATTTCCAGCTTGGGCACCAGCCACACTTACAGGGCAGAGTGGAAATTTTATTGCAGTGGTGCATCAAGGAAATTTATGGCTGATTGATAGCGGTACTGGAAGCAGTTATCAAGTCACGGGTGATGGTCTAATTAATGAAATTGATTGGAAATAAATTTATAAAAAGGATATGAAATGCGGATATTAATAACCGGTGCGGCGGGCTTTCTCGGCTCACATCTTTGTGACCATTTGCTTAAAGATGGGCATGAAGTGATTGGTATGGATAATTTTATTACGGGAAGCCCAGATAACATTGCGCACCTCGCCAGTGTAGAAAATTTTTCTTTTTACAAACGTGATATTTCAAACTATATTTTTGTGCCGGGCAAAGTAGATTCGATTTTACATTTCGCTTCACCTGCTAGCCCAAACCCACAGTCAAAATCTGGCTATTTCAATTTACCAATTCAAACCATGAAAGCCGGTGCATTGGGTACACACAACTGCCTCGGGCTTGCGCGGATAAATGAATCGCGTTTTCTATTGGCTTCGACTAGCGAAATTTATGGTGACCCGGAAGTTCATCCGCAAGCAGAGACTTATGCAGGCAATGTTGACCCGGTGGGCGAACGTGCCGTCTATGATGAAGCCAAACGCTTCGCAGAATCATTGACGATGGCATATCATCGTTTTCATGGTGTTAACACAAGCATTGTGCGAATTTTCAATACATACGGTCCGCGCATGGATTTGGAAGATGGTCGGGCTTTACCAAATTTATTGAAGCAAGCATTATTAGGTCAACCTTTAACCGTGTACGGCAATGGAAGCCAAACACGTTCATTCTGTTATGTTGATGATTTAGTAGATGGAATTGTAAAATTACTTTATTCGAAAGAACATATGCCAGTGAATATTGGCAATCCTGTAGAAATGACCATCCTGCAATTTGCTGAGGCGATTAATAAAATCACAGGCAACACAGCAGGCATCGTTTTTAAAGAGGATGCGCGCAGTGTACGCGACCCGCAACAACGCCAACCGGATATCACCCGTGCCAAACAAGTCTTAAACTGGGAACCACAAGTTGACCTTGAAGAAGGCATTCGTAAGACCATTCCATTTTTCAAACAAAAACTAGGGTTGGTATGATACTTAGCAAGCGAAAAGAACAAAAACGTTTCGTCAAGTTTGCCTTGGTCGGCGGGCTAGGTGCAATCATTGATTTTGTTGTGATGAATTTGCTGTCTCATTGGGCAAATATGGCGCTCGTGTTTGCCGGCACAATTTCTTTTATTTTTGCAGTGCTAAATAACTTTACATGGAATCGGTTTTGGACATACCCCGAATCGCGTTCTCGTCCATTTTTCAATCAGTTTGGTATGTTTTTTCTGGTCAACGCGGCTGGTGTTGCCATTCGCATCCCAACCTTACATTATCTCGAACCGCCTGTATTAAAGTTTGTTCAAAATACATTTCACTTAACCTACATCAGCGCGGAAGTGTACGCTAGAAATTTAACCCTTGCGGTCGCGGTTGGTGTAGTGATGCTTTGGAATTTTTTCATCAACCGCTATTGGACATATAACGATATAGATGAAGAACAGGTAAGACCATGAGCAACCAAGCAATTATCCCTATTTACACCACCAAAGGCGATGCGGAAGCGTTTCTGCAATACCCTAATTTATTTAATCGCAACGGCGAATGGATTGGATTCGTCACACCCAAACGAGATGTGTATTCTGTATTAGGAGAATACGTTGGTACTTTGACCAACGACCCACGCATTGTCCGCAAACGAGCGACATCTACGCTCAAACCGCGCCTCGACCCGCCTGCAAAACCCGCACGGATTCGCCTCCCTGTAAACATTCCACTAGCACCGATGATGCCCGAATTAAGTCATTCAGTGATTGATGTATTAATAGACATGCCAGAACGATTACACACAACCGATTCCGGCGATTCAAGAGAAGATTTAGATTAACAACATGACCAATAAACTCAAAACCTCACATGCCTCACGTATCACCCTTGCACAACTGATGCAACCATCACAAGCAAATAATCTCGGCAACGTGCACGGTGGCTGGATTATGAAACTCGTTGACGAAGCCGGTGCATTGGCTTGTATGAAACATGCTCAAACACGAGTTGTTACAGTAGCCGTTGACTCAATGGTATTTCGCGAACCAATCAAACTTGGTGACC
>JAEURF010000250.1 GCA_016789205.1 Anaerolineales bacterium | reverse complement strand
AGAGTGGCTGAATGGGCTCGCCTGCTAAGTGAGTGCTGGGTAAAACCAGTCGCGGGTTCGAATCCCGCCCTTCCCGCCACAAAACACACTTGATTAATCAAGTGTGTTTTATTTTCCTAATTTCTTTTCCAAATCTTGGATGTGGTCTAACTCGTGCATGACAATTGTCCGCGCCCGCCAATACACGGATTCTTTTCGCTTCTTTCCTTCTTCTCGAATGGTTCTTGACCATTCAGCATCTTTCAAGCCTGACAATACTCTCAGCAAAATTTTTCTGCGTGTTTTGAAATAGACTAATAAGTCTGAAAAGTCTAACAAGTCGAAGCGAGTTAACTTCCCCCAATCACGGTCCGGATGAAAATCTGAGAAGAAAGGTTCTTTGACTAATAATGCCTGATAAATCATTTCACTTGACCTTGCTTCGCCATTGATTAAGTGAGTCAAATCCTCAGTAAATGATCTTTCGCCTTTTCCTAATGGTTCACGAAGTTTTTCTTTTGATAATCCTTTACTCAAAGATTCTAACTTTTTCGGCGTTTCTGTCAGCACTTCTAAAACTTTAGAAATGTTTTCAGGGGTTTGGTCAGTGGAGAGGATTTTTTTATTCATTTGCTAAGAACTGTTTGTCCGCCGTCTCCTTTCAAGTAAAATTTCTCCTGCTCTTATATCTTCAATATGGTCATGGATAGTTTCAGTTCTTTCATTAAATTTACTGAGAACAGAAAACACAGTACAAATTTGTGAATCAATGCTAGGCAACCTATCTCTAAGGCTATCAGCTATATCTAAATGGTTGTCAGATTTATTTTCATTTTGTAAACCATGCCGTGCACAAAGACCTGCAACCATTCGCATTAAAACCAAAGACCTTACTTCTGTTGTGGTAATCAGGTCACTTGACCTTTCTAATGTTTCATAGGCTTCAATGAATAGTTTTTTGGCATCATCTTTTCGTTTATTTATTGAATAAAGTTGCGCTAGTGTATAAGTAGCATAATAATATGAAGGATCTTCATTTCGGATTTTCAAGAGTAATTTTTCTGCATCCTCTTGCCAATTCGATTCATGTTTTAAAATTATCATGTTTATATGAATCAATGCCGCTCTGCTTTGATGTCTAAGATATATCCCTCCTAAACGACTATCTCTTTCTTTTTTCTTGCGTAATCCGTCTTCAACCTGTGAAATCAAGACCTCAGCCTTATCAAATTCGTCTGAACTGCTCATCACATAGGCTTCAGCTGTGACAATCTTTGTCAAAAAATCATTTCCACTAGGGTCGAGCTTATTTGCTTGTTCAAGATAGTCCAGCGCAGTTTTAATATTTCCAAAATTAGAATCGTTAAGACCTAGATAATAATATGCGTTTGCTCTTCTACGTTGATACGAGTTATCGGTATCATCCTGTTCGAGTTGAGTATTTTCTGCTACTGGTAATAAATATTGTTTAGCAATTTTAGGTTGATTTGAATAATGTGCAGCAATTCCACGAATATATAATACTTTGGAGGTAAATTTGGGCGGGTTCTCTTCTAACTGTTTATATTCTGTATTGAAGTTCTCAAACTGTTGTGCAAATCCAGCAAGTGCACTTGAAATGGGACGGAAGTCGTGGCGGGGTGTTTGAGCCAAACGGGATGCAATTTCTTCAATTGCAGTACGGGCATTTTGGATTGTTATTTGAAAGTTCTTAAGGAATATCCCTACTGCTTCAGCTTGTTTTTGAACAGCATCAAGTTTTTCTCGCGCATCAGTTGCCTCTTTGCGGGCCTGTCCTTCCGCATCTAAACGGCTTTGTAATGTATCGCGTACCACTGTCATAATATCTGATACTTGTTTTGCCGCGCGATCTTGTATTTGATCTTGTTTCATTTCACGTTCAGATTGTGTTTTATCGTTTTTTCCCTCTCGATTGAATTGAAGAAATTGCAAAATTCCACCTGCAGTGACAATAATAATAAGAATACCCCCCAATCCATTTAAAAGAAACCTATAATTTTCGTTGCTTTCCTTCAAGGCTTCAATTTGTTGGCGTTGTTCTGATTCGAGTTGAGAAACTTTGTTAACAAGTTCATCAATTACTTGCGTTGGGTTGGGGATTTGGCTTGTTGGTGTTGCAATAGTTCCCTGAGAAAACGCGGTTGTTGATGTGCTCTGAATCAACAAGATTAAAAGCAAAGAACTCATTATCCCAATAGCAATTTTCTTATTCATAGGTTCCTCCAACTACTTCCTTATCGTTTGCTATGCCTATTAAACTTATATTAATCAGTATAGCATGCCTATATCATAATGTGTCTATTTTTTATTACCATTATGGATTGCGCTGGATTAAATTTTTATATTCCTCATGCTTGCGAATCCACGTCACAGCATACGAGCAAATTGGAATCACACGCAGGGATTTTGCTTTAGCATATTCCATAGCAAATTGAACTAATTTCCCTGCAATACCTTGACCTCTTAAATCAGGATGTACTCCGACATGTGTAATTGCAAATGAATCTTTATCTTCGATGTAATCCAATTTACAACCTAAGCCATTAATCCATGTTTCAAAGCGGTTTTCGGAAGTGTTGTTGATGATTTCGAGTGTGTCTAAGTTAATGGTCATTTGTATTTTCTCTTATATCGTCATTGCGAGCCACGCTCTTGTTCTTTGTGGCGAAGCAATCCCCAACACAATCATAAGATTGCTTCGTCGTTGCTTCACAACTCCTCGCAATGACGGAATCTAACTTTGTTTCATCCTTGCAATTACAGCCAT